>NZ_JAAAPJ010000015.1 GCF_009909145.1 Corallococcus silvisoli | reverse complement strand
CAGCGCCAGGACGACGGACGTCAGGCTTTTCCCCATGAAGGAAAAGCCTAACACCCACGCTCAGGGCAACGGCCCCTCCACCAATCGCAACACATCCGCCAGCACCCCCGCCGCCGTCACCGCCGCGCCCGCGCCGTAACCCCGAATCACCAGCGGCGTGGGGCTGTAGCGCTCCGACAAGAAGCTGAGCGCGTTCTCGCCCCCCTTCACCGCCGCCAGCGGATGCTCCAGCGGCACCGGCACCAATCCCACGCTCACGCCCTCCGGGCCCACGCTGCCCACGTAGCGCAACACCTTGCCCTCCTTCCGGTGCGCATCCACCCGCCGCTGGAAGAGGTCATCCGCCTGCGGCAGCCGCGCCAGGAACTCCGGCAGCGGCCCCTTCGCGTCGAACTCCTCCGGCAGCAGCGACGCCAGCGCCACCTCCTCCAACTCCAGCGTGCGCCCCAGCTCGCGCGCGAGGATGAGCACCTTGCGCGCCACGTCCGTGCCCTCCAGGTCGTCGCGCGGATCCGGCTCCGTGAAGCCCTTCTCCATCGCCGTGCCCACCGCCTTCGACAGCGGCACCCCCGCCTCCGTCAGCCCCAGGATGAACGACAGCGAACCCGACAGGATGCCCTCCACCCGGTGCACCGTGTCGCCCGTGCGCAGCAGGTTCTTCAACGTGTCGATGACCGGCAGCCCCGCCCCCACGTTCGTCTCGTAGAGGAACCGCCGCTGGTGCCGCGCCGCCGTCTCCCGCAGCGTCCGCCAGTGCTCCTGCCGCCCCGCGTTGGCCTTCTTGTTCGCCGTCACCACGTGCAGCCCGGAGGCCATCAGCGCCGGATACCCCAGCGCCACGTCCTCGCTGCTCGTGCAGTCCACGAAGATGGGCCGGCCCGGCCGCCGCGCCTTCGCCCACGCGCGGAACGTCTCCAGCGTGAAGCCAGACTCGCTCGCCTCCAGCCGCGCCTTCCACCCCTCCAGCGCCACGCCCTCCGGCGCCACCAAGCTGTGTCTGCTGTTGGCGATGGCGCACACCCTCAAATCCAACCCATGCGCCTTCAGCTTCGGCGCCTGCTGGTGGATCTGCCTCAGCAGCTCCCCACCCACCGTGCCCACGCCCGCCACCAGCAGCTCCACCACCTCCGTGGTGCCAAAGCACTTGCGGTGCACGTGCGCCATCGCGCGCGGCCCGTCCTCGCGTGCAATCACCGCGGAGATGCTCCGCTCACTGGAGCCCTGCGCGATGGCCGCGATGCTGCAATCCACGTCCCCCAGCGCGCTGAAGAACGTCCCCGCCATGCCCACGCGGTGCCGCATCCCGTCCCCCACGATGCTCAACACCGCGAACCCCGGCTGGTGCTCGATGGGGTCCACCTTCCCCGCCTCGCGCTCCGCCTCGAACGCGTCCTCCAGGGCCAGCACCGCCTTCGCGGCCTCCGCCTCCCCCACGCAGAAGCTGATGGAGGACTCGCTGGAGCCCTGGGTGATCAACACCACGGAGATGGACGCTCGCGCCATCGCCTCGAACACCCGCGCCGCCGTGCCCGGCACGCCCTTCAACCCCGCCCCCGCGATGTTGATGAGCGCGATGTCCGGCAGGAATGACAGCCCGCGCACCGGGTGCCGCGCCGACGGCGCCGTGGCCGTCACCCGCGTGCCCGGGTGCTCCGGCCGGAAGCTGTTGCACACGCGCACCGGGATGCCCCGCTCGCGCGCGGGGGCGATCGTCTTCGGATGCAGCACCTTCGCGCCGAAGTAGGCCAGCTCCATCGCCTCCTCGAAGCTCACCTCCTCCAGCGCGAACGCCTCCGGCACCAGCCGCGGGTCCGCGCTGAAGATGCCGTCCACGTCCGTCCAGATCTCCAGCAGCCGCGCATCCAGCGCCGCCGCCGCCAGCGCCGCCGAGTAGTCCGACCCCCCACGCCCCAGCGACATCGTCTTGCCGCGCACATCCCCACCGAAGAAGCCCGGCATCAACAACAGCCCCGGGCCTCCGTCGCGCAACGGCGCGAACCGCTCGCGGATCTCCTCCACCCGAGGCGTCGCCTGGAGCGGATCCCCCACGCACACCAGCACCTGCCGCGGATCCACGCTCACGGGCGAGAGCCCCCGGGCCTCCATCAGCGCCGCGAGCAGCAGGCACGACGCCCGCTCCCCCAGGCCCGACAGGTGCGCCAGCACCGACGGCGAGCACTCCCGCAAGAGCCCCACGCCCTGCAACAGCCCGCGCAGCTCCACCCCCAGCGCCACCAGCCCCTCCGCCAGCGGCCGCGCCTGCGCGGGCTTCAGGTCCCCGCTCAACGCCTTCGCGATGGCGGAGTGCGTGGCGTCGAACCGGGCGCAGGCGTCCTGCACCGGCTCGCCCTCCTGCGCCACCCGCGCCGCCTCCACCAGCAGGTTGGTGATGCCAGACACCGCGGAGGCCACCACCGCCACCCGCTCCGTCTTTCGCGCCTCCTCCACCAGCGCCACCACCCCGCGCATCCGGTCCGCATCTGCGACACTGGTGCCACCGAATTTCATCACGCGCATGACACGGCCTCCTCGCGGAACAGCGGGGCACGGCGGCTGCGGTGGTTCAGCGGAAGCGGCGTCGTCATACGGGGTCCTTGGGAGGTTTCAGCGGACACGGGGTGGGGCAACGCAAAAGCCCCGCGCTCGGGAGGAGCGCGGGGCCGGGTTCGGAAGGGGGGACCTGGGAAGGTCCGCTTCGAAGTCAGGCGGTCCGCGCTCCGCGAGGAGTCAGGCCGGTGCGAGTGCGAGTGTGAGTCAGGCCGGCCTGGAGACGCGCGCCCACGGAGGATGTCGTCCCCTCGTGCCGCTGGCTGTTCCCGCTGCGTCCGACCATGGAGCCCCATCCTAACCGCTTTGGCGGCTCCAGGTCAGGAGGCAGCCAGTCGGGCCCCCGCCCCCAGGCGTCCACCGTGGTGCGGAGGGCCGGGGCTGCCGACATTGACCAGAGGTGAGCAGTCCCACCACCCAGGAGAGCCACCCATGGCCACCCGCAAGAAGAGCGACACCGCCCACAAGCCCGGCTTCGCCAAGGACCGCGTGGAGCGGGGACTGGAGGCGGACGACACCAAGCCCCTGTACGCGGACAACGCCAAGCACTCCACCGAGGAGCAGAAGTTCGCCTTCGACAGCGACGCCCCGGTGGGTGGGCCCCGGAACAACCCCCAGAGCGTGATGGACGACATCGACGACGAGGAGCGCGAGGAGCGCGGCCGCCTCAAGGCCGAGGCCCGCGAGGAGGACACGGAGCCCACCCGGGAATGAAAAAAGCCGGGGCCCCGACACCCGCGTCGGGACCCCGGCCGGACATCACGAAGAGAAGCGGGCCGCTACTTGGACGCGGGGGCCGCTTCCGGGTCCACCAGGGTCAGCTTGCCCAGGTTGAGCGGCGTCACCTGCTCCTGGATGACCAGCGGGTCGCCCACGAGCACCACCTGCATGTTCGCGGGGTCCAGGTAGGCCTCCGCCACGCGCTGCACCTCCGCGGCGCTGGCGTCCCGCAGGCCCTCCACGCTGCGCTTGAACTCGTCCATGGGGCGGCGGTGGAAGTAGAGCTGCGCGGCGCTGCTGCCCAGGCCCTCCACCGTCTCGAAGGCGCCCGGGAAGGCGCGGATGAGGCCCTCGCGCGCGGCCGCCAGCTCCTTCTCCGTGATGGGGTTCGTCTTGATGCCGGCCAGCTCCTTGATGAACTCGTTGAGCGCGGGGCCCGTCACGTCGCGCCGCACGGCCGCGTACGCGGTGAGCGGACCCACGCCCAGGCGCGTGCCCAGGTGCGCGTTGGCGCCGTAGCTGTAGCCCTTGTCCTCGCGGATGTTCATGTTCAGCCGGCTGCCGAAGAAGCCGCCGAACACCGTGGTGGCCAGCTCCAGCGGGTACTCGTCCGCGTGGCCCGCAGCGAGGCCGGGACGGCCCACCAGCACCACCGTCTGCTCCAGGCCCGGCTTGGGCACGATGCGCACCTGCTGGCGCGGGGGCACGGGCGGCGTGGGCGGCGGCTTGGGCGCGACGGCCCCACCCTTCCACCCGCCAAAGTACTTCTTCGCCCACTCCACCGCCTGCGGCAGCGTCACGTCGCCGGTCATGATGAGCGCGGCGGCGCGGGGGCCGGTGTTCTTCAGGTAGAAGTTCTTCGCGTCCGCCAGCGTGAGCGACTCCACCGTCTTCGGCGTGCCCCCGGACGTGTGGCCGTAGGGGTGGTCCGCGCCGAAGACCGCCTGGTAGTAGGCCTGCTGCGCGAGGAAGTTCGGGTCGCCCATGCGGCGCACCAGCTCACCCAGCTGCTGCTTCTTGCGCCGCTCGAAGGCCTTGGCGTCGAAGGTGGGCCGCAGCACCACGTCCGACAGGAGCGACATCGCGGCGTCCACGTTGCGCGTCAGCACGCGCGCGCCCACGAAGGCGCCGTCGGGATCCACCGACATCGCGGGCGAGACGCCCAGGTCCGCGAACGCGTTGTCCAGCGCCACGGTGTCGCGCTTGCCCGCGCCCTCCAGCAGCATGCGGTAGGACAGGTCCGCGATGCCCAGCTTCGCGGGGGGCTCCTGCGACACGCCCGCGGCGAAGGCGATGCCCACGAACACCAGCGGCAGCTCCTTGCGCGTGCTGACGATGACGGTGAGCCCGTTGTCCAGCTGCGCCTTCTCGAACGTGGGCAGCACCAGCTCCGGCGGCTTGCCGGGCGTGGGCGGCGTGGCGCGGAACGCCTCGGCGTCCTGCGCGGGGGCCGGGGCCTGCTGCGCCGGCGCTTCGCTGGGAGGGGCTTCCGCGGGCTTGGTGGTGGCGCAGCCGGAGACGGTCAGCGCGAGGAGGGCGGTGAGGATTCGGCGGTGCATGGTCAACGGGCCTCCTTGCCCGAACCGGAAGACTGAGGCGCGGCCTTGCTGGACGGCACCGCGTGGAGGGTGACGCGCGCGTCGGGACGCAGCACGTCGTTGGCGAACTGCTTCACCTTCGCGGGCGTGACTTCCTGGTAGCGCGCCAGGTCCTGCGCGACGTAGCTGGGCTCGCCCACGAACTGGTTGTAGGTCTGGAGCGTGTCGGACTTGCTGCCGGAGCCGCCCACGGCCTGCAGGCCCGCCAGCTGGCGCGTGTCATAGCGGGTGCGCGCGCGGACGATCTCCTCCTCCGTGATGCCGTCCTTGCGGACCTCGTCCAGCACCGCGTCGATCTCCTTCTTCAGCGTGTCGGTGGAGACGCCGGGCCGGGCCACCGCTTCGATGGAGAAGACGGACTGCGCGCCCTGGCTCTGCTGCGTGGCGTCCACGCTCTGCGCCAGCTGCTTGTCCAGCACCAGGCGGCGGTACAGGCGGCTCGCGCGGCCGGTGCCCAGCGCCGTGGCGAGCACGTCCGCCGTCGCGTCCCCCGGCGTCAGGTACGGGGCGGTGAGCCAGGACATCGAGAGCAGCGGCAGCGTGGCCACCTTCTCGTCGTGGCGGATGACCACCTCCTCGGTGTGCTTCACGGGCGCCACGTCGGGGCGCTTGGGCTTGGGGCCGGAGGGCAGCGTGGCGAAGTACTTCTCCACCAGGGCCTTGGCCTTAGCGGGGTCGAAGTCGCCCACGATGGCGAGCGTCGCGTTGGCGGGCGCGTACCAGGTGCGGAAGAACGACTTCACGTCGTCCACGGTGGCCGCGTCCAGGTCCTTCATGGACCCGATGACGTTCCCCGAGTACGGGTGCGGAGGCGGGAACAGCGCCTGCCACGCCTTCTCCTGGGCTTCACCGTAGGGGGCGGTCTCCACGCTCTGGCGGCGCTCGTTCTTGACCACCTCCTTCTGGGTCTGGAGCTTCTTCTCCGTGAGGGCGTCCAGCAGGAAGCCCATGCGGTCGCTCTCCAGCCAGAGGGCGGTCTCCAGCAGGTTGCTGGGCACGGTCTCGTAGTAGTTGGTGCGGTCGAAGCTGGTGGTGCCGTTGAGGTCGCTGGCCCCGGCCTGCTCCAGGAGGCCGATGTGCACGTCGTCCGGCACGTGCTTGGAGCCCTGGAACATCATGTGCTCGAAGAGGTGCGCGAAGCCGGTGCGGCCCGGCTGCTCGTCAAAGGCACCCACGTGGTACCAGACATTGACGGCCACCACGGGCAGCTTGCGGTCCACGGAGAGGATGACCTCCAGGCCGTTGGGCAGCGTGTACTTCTCATACGGGATGGCCAGGTTTTCGCGGCCAGGCTCCAGGGGCTTCGCCTCGGGAGTCTGCGCGAACGCCGGAAGCCCCATGAACAGGGCCGCGGCGGCGAGGGCCTTCAATCGGGACAAGATTCCTCCACGGTTCAGGACAGGACCTGCGCGCTTAGCACGCGCCCCGGGGCCTGTAATCCCGAAGGCGGCCCTGTGTGGGGTGTTGCTCGCCGTGCGACACTGCGGCCATGAGCCTGGAGGTTCCCGTTTCCGCGGCGGTCCCCTGCGTCGCCCACCCGGAAGTGCTCGCGGGCGGCACCTGTTCCCGGTGCGGCGGTTTCATGTGCGCGGCGTGCTCCACGGCCGTGCTGGGCCTGGAGGGCCAGCGGTTCTGCGCGGCCTGCGCGGCGCGTCCGGACGTGAACTACCTGGAGGCCCTGCGCCAGCGCTTCTGGGGCCGGCGCGACGGGTGGACGTGGACGGTGGGGTTCGTCACGCTGCTGCTCTGCGTGGGGGCCATCGCCTGCTTCGTGGCGTGGGGGCTGGGGCCCACGTGGCACACGCTGCTCGCGGTCCTGATGCTCGCGGCGGCGCCGGTGGGCGTGGCCTTCTTCCTGGGCAGGCCCTGGGCGCGGCACGCCCTGTTGCTGCCGCCGCTGGTGATGGCGTGGGTCATGTGGACCCAGGTGAGTCAACCGCTCTGGTTCCTGTTGCTGTGCGCCAGCCCCGGGATGCTCGTCGCGTGGGGCATCCACCGGGACGTGCGCAACCAGCTCTTCTTCCAGCGCCCCGTGACCGCCAAGGCGCTGAGGGTGTTGTGGGACCGGCGCCTCAACAACCCCCTCGCGCGTCAGGCATTGCGGCTCGGTGTCAACGCGGTGCTGATGCCCCTGCTCGCGCCGTTCGCGGTGATTTTCGGCGCGGTGGCGCTGACGCGCGTGGACCTGAAGGCTTCCCCACCCATCGACCGCCGGGGGTATGCGATTGGCGGCATGCTCCTGGGAATCGTCATCCTGTCCGCCTGGGGTTACGTCCTGAGGGCCCCGCTGAGGGACATCGCGCGCTGGTTGATGTCCCGTGAGGGTTGAACGGAGCGGTCAGGGTGTCTGTGAATAAAGAGGGAGCTCCCGGCCGGGCGCCTTGATGTGAGCTCCCTGGAGAGCCCCTGGAGCCGTGGCCTGCCCGGAGCCTGGGGACATGGACAGACATTCCCGTCCCCGGCGCCTGTCAGCAGGCGGTGTGGTGCCCACGCTGAAGGGGAACCGCAGCCGGAGAGACGCCATGGCAACGGAACGTGTGAGCGACGCGATGACCCCGGACGTGGAGACCGTCCGTCCGGTGGATTCCCTGAAGGTCGCCGCGGAGAAGATGCGCGCCCTGGACGTGGGCTCCCTGCCGGTCTGCGACGGCGACGAGCTGGTGGGCATGCTCACCGACCGGGACATCGTGATCCGCGCGGTGTCCCAGGGGCTGGACGTGGAGAGGACCCAGGTGGCCCAGGCGATGACGCGCGGGGTGGAGTACGTCTACGACGACGATGACCTCACCCAGGTGGCCCAGAAGATGCGGGCTTCGAAGATCCGCCGCCTGCTGGTGCTCAACCGGGACAAGCGGCTGGTGGGCATCGTCGCCCTGGGGGACATCGCGGAGGAGCTGGACGAGCAGGAGAGCGGCAGGACGCTCGGGGCCGTGTCCGCCATCTCGGAGCCGGCCCCCGCGAACTGAAAGGCTCACATCCCGCCGAGCTTCGTCTCCAGCTCCGACAGGTCGCGGTGCACGGCCGCGTCCGTCTCCCGCAGGCCCTCCACCTTGCGCACGGCGGAGATGACGGTGGAGTGGTCCTTGTTGAAGCGCGAGGCGATCTCCGGGAAGGAGCTCTTCGTCAGCTTGCGGCTCAGGTACATGGCCACCTGGCGCGCGTGCGCCAGCGCCTTGTGGCGCCGGTCCTCCTTCAGCGCGTCCACGGTCACCTTGTAGAAGCGGGCCACCTCCCGCTGGATGGCCTCCACGTCCACGGTGCGCTGCGCGGGCAGGATGTCGCGCAGCACCTGGGCCGCGAACTCCTCCGTCACCGGCTGCCGCGTCAGGCTGTGCATGGCGGACAGCTTCACGAGCGCGCCTTCCAGCTCGCGCACGTTCTTCTGCACATGCCGGGCGATGAAGTGCGCCACGGGGTCCGGCAGGTTCAGGCCCTCCTGCTCCGCCTTCTTCTGGAGGATGGCGACGCGCGTCTCGTAGGTGGGCTCGCGGATGTCCGCCATCAGGCCCATGGCGAAGCGGCTTCGCAGCCGGTCCTCCATGCCGGGGACCTCCGCGGGCACCATGTCGCTGGTGAGCACGATGGCCTTGTTGAGGCCGAAGAGCGTCTCGAAGGTGTAGAAGAACTCCTTCTGCGTCTCCTCGCGCTTGCCCAGGAACTGGATGTCGTCGATGAGCAGCACGTCGCACTCTTCCCGGAACTTCCGGCGGAAGTCCGTCATGCGGTGTTCGCGCACGCTCTCCACGTACTCGTTGGTGAACTGCTCGCTGGAGAGATAGACGATGCGCTGGGTGGGGTCCTTCTCCCAGATGTGATTGCCCACCGCCTGGAGCAGGTGCGTCTTGCCCAGGCCGGTGCCGCCGTAGATGTAGAGCGGGTTGTAGTTGTGGCCCGGTCGGTGGGCCACGGCCTGCGCCGCCGCGGCGGGGAGCTGGTTGCTGTCCGCGACCACGTACGTGTCGAAGGTGAAGCGCGGGTTGAGCCGCGCCGGCCGCAGGGAGTTCACCTTCACGGTGGGCGTGGGCGGCAGGTCCGACGTCGGCGGAGGACCGACGACGACCTCATAGGCGACGCGGCCCAGGGAAGGCTCCAGCCGGGCCAGGTGCGTCTCCAGCATGGACCGGTAGTGGTCATCCACCCAGTCGCGGAAGAAGCGGTCGGGCACGCCCAGGACGAGGGCGTTCTCACGCACCTCCATGGGGCGCATCCGCTCCAGCCAGGTCAGCGCGTAGTGGAGCCCCTCCTGTCGGATGGCTTCCAGCGTGCGGGTCCAGATGACTCCGGCACTGGGCAGCGACGGCATGGGGGCTTGGGCGAGGGCGTTCACACGAAGGCTCGGGGACGGCGCGGATCAGGAGAACCAGCGGGCGTCTGGCGGTGCTAACAGACGGTATCGGGCTGATCAAGGAACCGGCCTGTAGCACCGGAGTTCCAAGGGGTTGGCGGTGCGCGGATGATCTCCCGGCGGATCCGCGCGCGATGTCCGGGCGTGGATCCGGATCGCCTCTGCTGAGAGAGGCGTTCCGGGGGTTCGCGGGAGGTGGGTGGCGTCGCCACCTGAACGGATCCCCGGTGGAGGTCGGGACGTCGGGTGCTGGACGGTGGGCGGAGCGCTTCTGGAGGATCCGCGCCGCGTGTCCGAGGTCAGGGACTGTTCCCCGCCCCGTCCCCGGGGGATGCCCAGGGATGCCCGCAGGACCTTGTTCGCGACGACGACGGCGGAAGGACGGACGTTCCTGCTCCGCCGAAGCGGCGCACCGGGAGAGGCCCCGGTCCACGACCTCTTCCTGTACCAGGACTCCCTGTCGCCCACGCCGAAGGCGCTGCCGCTCCCGGAAGACCTTCCCGAGCGCTTCGCTTCGGAAGCGGAGGTCCTACATGACGGGACGGAGCGCATCCACGCGCTCTACTGGAACAACCCCATGGCCGTTCCTTGCCCCGTCCCCCCTTTTCCTACATGATCGGCCGCGTCCACCGGCGCAGGGCTGTAGGGCCGGCGAAGTGATCCTTGATTGACTTGTCCAGGAAATAGGGTTACGGACGCCCCCTTTCCACTGTACGGGTCGCGCCGGGTGTTCCAGGCGCCACCTTCAGCTCTCAGGAGTCGTTGTGTCCAAGCGCACGTACCAGCCGTCGAAGATCCGGCGCAACCGCGCCCACGGGTTCCGTAAGCGGAACGCCACCAAGTCCGGCCGGGATGTCCTCAAGCGCCGCCGCGCGAAGGGCCGTAAGCGCCTGGTGGTGTCGTCGTTCAAGAAGTAACTGGACGCACGGACGATGGCCGAGGGAGCGGCGCCGCGGGTGCCTCAGGCAACCGACGAGCGCTTCCCCAAGGCCTTTCGCCTGCTCCAGCGGCGTGAGTTCCTCGAAGTCCAGGAGGGCGGTCAGAAGATTCCGTCCGACTGCCTCCTGGCCCTCGTTCAACGCAATTCCCGGGCGCACTCCCGCGTAGGACTCACCGTCTCCAGCAAGGTGGGCAACGCGGTGGTGCGCGCGCGCCTGCGCAGGCTGCTTCGCGAGCTGTTCCGCAAGCGCCGCGGGCAATGGCCCCCCGGTCTCGACGTAGTCCTGGTCGTTCGCTCCTCGGCGAAGGGAGCCTCCTTCGCGCAAGTTTCCCGTGCGTTCGACGGCGTCACCCGTAAGCTGCAACGGCTCTTTTCGGCACCACCGGTGCCACCCAAAGAGTCCGCCCCATGAGTCCACTCGCCTTCGTCATCGCCCTGCCCATCCGCTTCTACCGGCGGTTCCTGGGGCCGCTGCTGCCGAAGGCGTGTCGGTTCCATCCCTCGTGCTCCACCTACGCCATGCAGGCGCTGGAGAAGCACGGCGGCTTGAAGGGCAGCGCCCTCACTGTCTGGCGCCTGATGCGCTGCCAGCCATTCCACCCCGGTGGATTCGATCCCGTCCCCTGACGGTTCGCCTCCGCCCGCCCTCCGGCCCTCCTCCGCCGGTACAGGGAAATCCATGACGAACGACCCGCTGTCGCCCCAGTCCAACGATTCACAGAAGCGGCTGCTCCTGGCGCTCGCCCTCTCCTTCGCGGCCACCGCCGCCTACACCTTCTTCTTCGCTCCGAAGACGCCGCCGCCGGGCGCCGAGGGCGCGGACGCCGGTGTGGAGATGGCCGCCACCCTGGATGCCGGTACCCCGGGCATGGCCGCCGTGCCGCCACCGGGCCTGGGCGAGGACGCGGGCACCCACGCGCCCTCCACGGAGGCCCCCCCGCCCCCCGTGCGCACCGCGGACTTCGCCCGGCCGGAGGTCAAGTACACCTTCTCCTCCGAGGGCGCCGGCCTCACCTCCGCCGTGCTCCAGGGCACGAAGATGCGCGAGCAGCAGTCGCTCACCGTCAAGGAGGGCTTCGAGAAGCTCTTCGGCAAGGACATCCCGCCGCCGCCGCAGATGAACGTGGCGCACCCGGTGCCCGGCCAGCCCCTGCCGCTCGCGGTGACGATTGAAGGGGGCGCGCCGCTGGCGGCGAACACCCGCTACGCCGTGCAGGAGGGCCCCTCGGACAACGGCGGCAGCGTCGCGTTCACCGGCCGCCAGGGCCCGTGGGAGGTGACCAAGACGGTCCTGTGGCCGCGCGAGGGCTTCGAGTTCACCTACACCCTCCAGGTGCGCAACACCTCCAGCCAGCCGCAGTCGGGCGAGCTCAAGGTGCACTACGGCCGCGCCATCGACCCGGAGTTCGAGCACGCGCCGTCCTTCTTCGGCGGCGTGGGCAACCTGAGCCGCTCCGCGTGCTGGGTGGACGACAAGCTCCACAAGCTGTCCCCGGGAGACAAGCCGCCGGAGGAGACGCGCGGCCAGATTGCCTTCTTCGGCATCGACCAGCAGTACTTCCTCTCCGCGCTCTACCCGCTGGACGGCCCCATCGCCGGCCACTGCACGCTCGTCGCCTCGCCCACCGCGCGCGAGGTGTCCGCGGGCTTCCCGCTCAACGTGGCCCCCGGCCAGGTGGCGACGTTCCGCTTCGGCGGCTACCTGGGCCCCAAGGATCCGGACCTGCTGCGCCCGGTGCCGGGCCCCGAGCTGCGCAACGTCGCCGGCCTGACCGCCGCGCCGTTCCACCCGCTGCTGGAGGACACGGTCGACTTCGGCATCTGGGCGGTGGTCTGCAAGCTGCTGCTCACCATCATGAAGTTCTTCCACGGCATCGTGGGGAACTGGGGCGTGGCCATCATCCTGCTCACCGTGGTGGTGAAGCTGGCGCTGCTGCCGCTCACCTACCGCTCCATGGTCAGCATGGAGGCGGTGAAGGTGCTGCAGCCGAAGATGGATGAGATCCGCAAGAAGTTCGCGGAGGACAAAGAGCGCCAGAACGTGGAGATCATGAAGCTGTACCAGGAGGCGAAGGTGAACCCCCTGGGCGGCTGCCTGCCCCTGCTCATCCAGATGCCGGTGTGGATCGCGCTCTTCACGTCGCTGCGCAACAGCTTCGAAATCTACGGCGAGCCGTTCGTCGGGCCCATCTGGCGGGACCTCACCTACAAGGACCCCACGTACCTGCTGCCCCTGGCGCTGGGCGTGTCGATGATCATCACGCAGAAGATGCAGCCGCAGATGATGGACGCGGCGCAGGCGCGGATGATGACCTGGGTGATGCCCGTCATCTTCACCTTCACGCTGCTCCAGTACCCCGCGGGCCTGTCGCTCTACATCTTCACCAACAACGTGCTCTCCATTGGCCAGCAGTACGGCCTGCGCAAGTGGCTGGACCGCAAGAAGAACCAGACGGGCGGCGGGACGCCGGCGGTGGTGTCCGCCGGGGGAGGCAAACGCAAGTGAGCGGGACTCAGGGCGTGGTGGGCGGGGGGGACTTCCGCCCTCGGGTGGAGCGGCTGTTGGGGGACATCCTCGGGCTGATGGGCTTCCCTGCACGGCTGGACCTGCAGGACGCCTCCGACGGCAGCCTGTCCGTGGCGCTCCACTTCGAGTCCGGCGCCCCTCAGGGCGTGGAGCCGGGCAAGCGCAGCCAGGTCCTGGATTCGCTCCAGTTCCTGCTCAACAAGATGCTCCACCGCCCTGGCGTCGAGCGCCGCTGGGTGATGCTGGGCGCGGGCGCGCACCCGGAGCCCCGGCCGCGCCGTGACGCCGGGCAGCCGGCCCCTGTCGCCGCGCCGACGGCCGCCGTGGCGCAGGTGGCGGCGGCCGCGCCCGCGCAGCCTGCTCGGGCCGCCGCGCCGGCTCCCGTGGCGCAGCCGCAGCCGAACGCTCGCGGTGGCCAGCGCGGGGGACAGCCCGTCGCGAAGGCCGCGCCGGCGCCGGCGAAGGGCGCGGAGGCGGACGAGCGCTCCGTGCAGGTCGAAGAGGATCCGGTGCTGCGGGAGGCCGTCCGCCGGCTCGCGGAGAAGTCCGCCAGCCTGGGGCGCTTCTACGCGTTCGCCGCGATGAAGACAGAGGACCGCACACGCGTCCTGAAGGCGGTAGAAGGAGTGGAAGGCGTGAAGGTGGCGGCCGAAGGTGAAGGCCGCAACCGACGCGTGGTGTTCACCCCGGCGAAGCCCGCCCCGATGCCCAAGCGGAGCCTGCTGCCGGACGACGACGAGGACGACGTCGACGCCTGAGCGGGTGCCCCAAGGGGCCCGCTCGGAG
Organism: Corallococcus silvisoli; assembly: GCF_009909145.1. Classification (NCBI taxonomy): domain Bacteria; kingdom Pseudomonadati; phylum Myxococcota; class Myxococcia; order Myxococcales; family Myxococcaceae; genus Corallococcus; species Corallococcus silvisoli. Next base: position 162,479 of record NZ_JAAAPJ010000015.1, on the reverse strand, counting down.
CCGCCGGCGGGCGCCTGGGACGAGAGGAGCGAATGGGTAAGGCGAAGGGTTTGAAAGACAAGCTGTATGGCGCGGCGGTGCTGAAGATGAGCTTCCGTCTGCGTGGGGACGAGGAGTCCCCGGCCTTCCGCTTCGTCTATCCGGGCGTGCTGCGCGACCTGCAGGTCGACGACGCCGAGGTCGAGAAGTACATCAACGAGCACCGCGACGACGTGGAGCGCGCCGCCCGGGGTTCCACCCCGCCGCAGGGGCCCCGCTAGTCGTGGCCGCCGGGCCGGTCCGTCCGAAGGGCGAGGGCGGGCCGCTCCATCCGGTGTGAACGCATCCCGGGTGGGGATGCGTGCCTTTCTTCGTGAGGGGGCAGCGGTCTGGAGGGCTCCCTTCGCGCGCTGCCATCCCCTGCCCCGCCGCCATGACGCCTGACTCCGCCACCATCGTCGCGCTCGCCACCGCTCCCGCCTCGGGGGCGGTGGGCATCCTCCGGGTGTCCGGCCCGGCCGCGCTGGAGGTAGGGCGTGCGCTCGCGCCCGGTGTTCCCCTGGCGCCCACGCCGCGCCATGCGTACCTGGCGGCGTTCGTGGACGCGGCGGGCGGTGTGCTGGATGAGGGCCTGTTCCTCTACTTCCGGGCGCCCCAGTCCTTCACCGGCGAGGACGTGGTGGAGCTCCAGGCGCATGGCAGCCCGCGCCTCTTGCGGTTGTTGCTCGCGAGGGCGCTGGAGGATCCCCGGGTCCGCCCGGCGCTCCCCGGCGAGTTCACCCGCCGCGCGTTCCTCCATGGCCGCATCGACCTGACCCGCGCGGAGGCGGTCGCGGATCTGGTGGCCGCGGACTCGGAGGCGGCGGTGCGCGCCGCCGCGGCCGGGCTGTCCGGGGCCCTGGCGGAGCGGATCCGCGCGCTGGAGGAGCCGCTGCGCGAACTCCACGCGGACCTGGAGGGCGTCCTCAACTTCCCGGACGAGGCGGAGGACGCGGACGCGGACGCGGGCCCTCGCGTCGCCGCGCTGCGCGCCGTGGCGGTGTCCCTGCGCGCGGAGGTGGGGCGCGGAAGGCTGGTGCGCCAGGGCGCTCGCGTGGCGCTGTACGGTCCAGTGAACGCGGGCAAGTCCACGCTGTTCAACCGGCTGGTGGGCGAGGCCCGGGCGCTCGTGGACGCCGAGCCCGGCACCACGAGGGATGCCCTGGAGGCCCGCGTCGAGTGGGACGGGCTGGGCGTCACGCTCTACGACACCGCTGGTTTGAGAGAGGCCGCCGGTCGCGTGGAGGCCCTGGGCATCGCGCGCACGAGGGAGCTGCTCGCGGCCGTGGACCTGGCGGTGCTCGTGCTGCCGCCGGATGCGTCGCGCGAGGAGGCCGCGTCGTGGATGCGTGAAGCGGGATCCACGGCCGTGCTCGTTGTCGTCGGCAAGTGCGATGTCGTGCCGGAGCTGCTGACGCAGCCCGTGCACTCCGCTGTCGAGCCTGAGTCGCCGACGCAGCCCGCGCATTCCTCTGTCGCGTCCGAGTCGCTGTCGCAGCCCATGCGCTCCGGAGTCGAATCCAGGTCACCGAAGCAACCCATGCACTCCGCGGTCGCGCCCGAGCCCCTGACCTCACTGGGGCAGCGCGATGTCGCGAGGGAGCCTCCGAAGAGCGTCCCCACGGTGCCCGGAGGCGCGGCCTCCGTGCCCCAGACTTCGCTCGTTGAAGCGGACAGCGCCACGGCCATGCCGCGCGTCAGCGGCCTCACGGGAGCGGGCGTGGACGCGCTCCGGACCTCCGTGCTCTCTCGATTGTGGGGCGGTGGCACGCCCTCCGCGGTGGCCCTCGTCTCCGAACGGCACGCGGATGCCCTGCGTCGCACCGCCGAGGCGCTGGACCGCGCGGAGGAGGCCTCGCGCATGTCCACCCTGGAGGTGCTCTCCGGCGAGGTCGGACTCGCGCTGGAGGCCCTGGGCGAAGTGTCCGGAACGAGCGTTTCCGAAGCCCTCCTGGACACCCTTTTCCAGCGTTTTTGCATCGGAAAGTAGCCCCGGGCGGGCAGCGGTCCGCATGTCAGACCCCTCCCTAGAATGCCTCGCGTTCACCGGCGCTCCCCGAGGGTTCATGACGGCACTCCAGCAGCTTCAACCCACCTCCCACCCGCTGCTGTCGGCACTGCCGACAGGCTGGGTCGGGGAAATCCTCGATGGCGAGCTGGTGGCCTCGCCCCGCCCTTCCGTCGCGCCTGCTCGCGCGGCCTTCATGATGGGCGTGGAGCTGGGAGAGCGGCTGGACCCGCGCCGGGGTGGCAACGGCCGCTGGTGCTTCCTGCGCGCGCCAGAGCTGCACCTGGGCGGTGATGTCCTCGTACCGGACCTGGCCGCGTGGCGCCGGGAACGCGTGGCCGCCCCGCCGGAGCCCGGCGCCGCCTTCTTCACCCTCGTGCCGGATTGGATCTGCGAGGTGCTCACCCCCGCGACCACCGCGTTGGACCGGGCGCGCAAGCTGCCCCTGTACGCACGCGCTGGCGTCTCCCACGTGTGGCTCGTGGACCCCGTCGCGCGCACGCTGGAGGTCTACCAGCGCCTCAAGCGCGGCTGGCTCCTCACGGCGAGCCACGAGGACGACGCCCTGGTGCGCGCCGAGCCCTTCCCCTCCATCCACCTGGACCTGGGAGCGCTGTGGCTCCCCGACGGGGTGGAGGAGATGCCCCGGCTCGTCGCGTTGCCGTGAGGCCGTCAGCTCGCGTGCTTGAGGCGCGCTTCCTCGGAGGCGCGCGACAGCCGCCGCACCGCGCGCAGCAGCAGGTCCGGATCCACCGGCGCCGCCACGAAACCCCGGGCGTGCACCGCCTGCGCCCGATGCAGGTCTCGCTCCGGTGTCTTGCCCGCGACCAACACCTGCGCGCGCAGCCGCTGGGCCAGCACCTCCATCGCGGGCAGCGGGGCCACCACCACCTGCGACTCGCTGGCGGTGCACACGTCCCCGGTGCTCGCCACCTTCACCGTGAAGCCCGCGTCGCCCAGCACCCGCACCAGCCCGGCGGCCGCGTCCGCGCCCCAGCCGTACACCAGCACTTGCTCGCGCACCGTCACGCGCGGCTCGGGCACCGGCGTCCGCTCGGGCTCCAGGGGCGCCAGCATGGGCAGGCCCGGGACGTCCCGCGCTTCCGTCGGAGCCTCCATGGCCGTCAGCTCCGCCAGGGACGTGCCCACCACCAGGGGCAGCGTTTCGTCCCACTCCGGCAGCGAGAAGCCCTCCATCCCGGGACGGCGCTGAGGTGTCGCCGGCTCGCCCCGGTACAGCCGCCCGATGGCCCGCTCCAGCGCCGCGTCCGTGGCCAGCCTCGGCACCACCCGCGCCTTGCCGGACACGCTCTTCACCACGTCCAGCGTCGCCAGGCTCGCCGGCGCGGCCAGGGCCACCACCAGCACCGTGTCGCGAGGCCCCTGCCCTTCCAGCCGCAGCGGGACCACCCGGTTCGCCTCCGCCACCCGGCGCGGAATCAACCGCGCGAGCGACGCGTCCAGCGGCTGGGTGTCCAGGTCCACCGCCTCCACTCCGGACTGGGCCGCCAGCGCGGACAACACCGCCTCCGCCGTGCAGAAGCGTTGATCCACCACCACCTGCCCCAGCGCCACGCCCCACTTGCGCTGGTACGCCAGCGCCGACTGCAACTGCAACGCATCCACCACACCCCGCGCGAGCAGGATGTCCCCCAGACGCTTCTTCATCGCACGCTCTCCTCCGGCCCCCCTCGGTGCTTCGGCCGGGACGACCTGCCCATCACACCCTCCCCCTCTACGTCAGGAAGGTGTAAAATTACAGCGAAAGCGCATCCAGGCTGGCGGCGGCGATATCCGATTTCCCAACTGGGCTGGGAAATCCGGTACCCTTTCCCGTGGAGCCACCCGGGGCTTCGCTGTCCTTCAACGGACCCCGCTCCAATCCTTGAGGGGGGGACGACGAGGCGGACGTTCACAGGTGGACCCAAGGGTGGCCGGATGTCGCAGACGTTCCTAGCCTGTAAGCATGGCTGATGCGTGCCTGAGAGAATTCGTGCGGATGCTCCGCGCACGCCGTGGGTCCCCCGGGGGGCTCGTGGGCGTGGACGCCGCCCTGGCGGGGCTGCGGGTGGCTCCGTCCAGCCTCAGGCCCTACCTGCACTTCCTGCCGGGCCGCTACACGCGCAACCTCGTCCACCGCGACGAGGGGTTGGAGATCATCGTCAACTGCTGGTCCGCGGGCGTGGCCTCGCCCATCCACGACCATGACGGCCAGGAGTGCTGGTTCAGCATCCAGCGCGGCGAATTCCTCCTGGAGAACTACCCGCTGTTGGAGGGCGGGACGGAGCCCGGCAGGGCGAGGCTGGGGCCGCCCTCGCGCGTGGGCCCGGTGGGCGCGGGGCACGTGGACTTCCGTGACCCCAGCGCGTCCATCCACCGGGTGAGCGTCTCCGGCGCCGCCCCGGGCGTGACGCTGCACGTCTACACGGGCCCGGTCGCGAACTGCCTCGTCTTCGACCCGCGCCGCCACCGCTGCGCGTCACACACCCTGCGCTACCACAGCGTCTTCGGGCGGCTGGTGCGGCCCAACGAAGGCCGCGCGCCGCTCCCCGTGCACCTCTGACGCGGGGCGGTCCCCTCCCCTACCAGCGCAGCTCCGGCATGGGCGCGTACAGCGTGCGCCCTTCCACGCCCTCCTCCCCCAGGCCCAGCTTCGCGCCCACCCGGTACACGGCCCGCACCTGCTCCAGCACCTGGGGCGCGACCGCGGACTGGGCGCCGGCGGCGTCGTCGTCGCTGTTGTCCGCCTCGTGCTTGCCCAGGAGCTCCGACAGCACCTGTCCGGTGGGCTTGGGGCGCGGGAAGACCACGATGCGGAGGGGGGCGTCCTTCTCCAGCTTCGCGGCCTCCCTCACCAGCTCCAGCGCCTTCGGGTAGCCGCCGAGCGCGTCCACCAGCCCGCGCGCCAGCGCGTCCTCGCCCGTCCACACGCGCCCCTTCGCGACCTCCTGCAGCTTCTCCAGCGGCATGTTGCGCGCCTGGGCGGCGCGGCTGGTGAAGTCCAGGTAGATGGTGTCCAACTGGGACTCCATCTTCGCGCGCTGCTCGGGCGTGAACTCCGAGTCCGAGCTGGAGAAGGTGGCGTTCTTGCCGAAGGAGATGGTGTCCCAGTTCACGCCCAGCTTCGCCCACAGCTCCGACGTGACGAACTTGCCGTTGTACACGCCGATGCTGCCCGTCAGCGTGCCCGGCTGGGCCACGATTTTATCCCCGGCCATGGCCACGAAGTAGCCGCCGCTGGCCGCGTACGTGCCCATGGAGACGATGACGGGCTTGCCCGCCTCGCGCGCCCGCTGCACCTCGCGGCGGATGGTGTCGCTGGCGGAGTAGCTGCCGCCCGGGCTGTCCACGCGGAAGAGGATGGCCTTCACCGAGGGGTCCTCCACCGCCTTGCGGAAGGCCGCCGCCACCGTGTCGCCGCCCATCACCTCGCTGCCGGAGAGCGGGTTGGACTGGCTCTTGCCCCGGAGCACCTCGCCCACCCCGAAGATGAGCGCGATGGAGGTCCCCGTCTGGTAGGGCCGGCCCGCGCGCTCCAGGTACTTGTCCACGTAGAGGAACTTCGCGCCGTCGCCGGCCTGCTGCTTCAGCTCGTCGTAGATTTCGTCGCGGTAGCGCAGCCCGTCCACCAGCTTCGCGTCCACCGCCTGCTGGCCCATGTACGGAGCCCGGTCGATGATGGCGCGCACCTCGTCCTCGGACAGCTTGCGGCCCTCCGCCACGCCCTTCACGATCTGGGAGAAGAGGCTGCCGCCGTAGGCCTCCGTGGCCTCGCGCTGGGGGGCGCCGTAGGACTCGTCGGTGAAGGTGTTGACGGCGTTCTTGTACTCCGCGCGCTTGCCGAACTCCGGCTTCACCCCGACCTTCGCGAACGCGTCGCGCGCGAAGGGCGTCTCCATCAGCAGGCCGGTGACGTCCACGTCGCCGGAGGGCTGGATGTAGACGGAGTCGAAGGCGCTCGCCAGGTAGTAGGCGCCGGTGCCGTTGCCCGCCTCCCCGAAGCCGTCCGCGTACGCCACCGCCCGCTTGCCCGTCGCGCGGAAGGCCTTCACCGCGTCCCGCAGCTCCTGCACCTGCGCGGCGCTGCCCGGCTGCCCCACGCGCACCACCAGCGCCTTCACCCGGGGGTCCGTGCCGGCCTTGCCCAGCGCCTCCACCACGTCCCGCAGCGTCGTGGGCTCGTCCCCGAAGGCCCCCGCGAGCGACGTGTCCAGCGTGTATTCCGGCAGCGGGTGCTTCAGGTCCAGCTCCAGCACCAGGTTCGACGGCACGCTCGGCTTGCTCGCCGACGCGAGCATCAACAGCCCCACCACACCCACCACGAAGAGGATGGACAGCGCTCCAATGAAGGCCAGCGCGCCAATGAAGAAGCGTTTCATCCGGAAGGACTCCTGGTTCCACCTGCCCGAGGGACAGCCCCCCGCATCCAGGCGGCCTACCATCAACGCACGCGCCCGACGATGCTTGCCTGCTCCCCAATGGTGAGAGGCGGACGGGACGCGGCGCACGCCCGTCCCGGTGGATGGGGGGCGGGCCTGGACCCGCGCCCGGGCAGGGGCCGCCACGGTGCACACCGTCCCTCCAGGGGCCTGCCGGGCGCGGCGGGAGGACCGCCGTGCCCTCCTTCCGCCCCCAGGAGGCATGGGATGCAGAAGCGACGGTTGGGCAATTCAGACATGGACCTCACCCCGCTGGGCTTTGGCGCGTGGGCCATTGGCGGGGGTGGCTGGGCGTTCGCCTGGGGTTCGCAGGACGACGCGCGGTCCATCGAAGCCATCCAGCGCGCCCTGGATTCAGGCATCAACTGGATCGACACCGCGGCGGTCTATGGGCTGGGACACTCCGAGGAGGTGGTCGCGAAGGCGCTCCAGGGCCGCGACCGGCGCCCGTATGTCTTCACCAAGTGCGCCATGGTCTGGAATGACCAGGGCGACGTCAGCCGCGCGTTCAACGCGGAGTCGGTGCGCAAGGAGTGCGAGGCGTCCCTGCGTCGGCTGAAGGTGGATGCCATTGACTTGTATCAGGTGCACTGGCCGGTGGACTCCACGGCGGAGCTGGAAGAGGGCTGGACGGCGCTGGCGGAGCTGCAACGCCAGGGCAAGGTGCGCTGGCTGGGCGTGTCCAACTTCAATGTCTCTCAATTGCAGCAGGTGCAGAAGATCGCGAAGGTGACGTCGCTGCAGCCGCCCTACTCCCTCATCCACCGGGACATCGAGGATGACCTGTTGCCCTACTGCCAGCAGCAAGGCATTGGCGTCATCGTGTATTCCCCCATGGCCTCCGGGCTGCTCACCGGCGCGATGACGCGCGGGCGCATCCAGCAGATGCCAGACGACGACTGGCGCCGCCGCAGCCCGGACTTCCAGGAGCCGAAGCTGTCGCACCACCTGGCCCTGGTGGAGCGCATGCGCGAAGTGGGCGCGCGGCATGGGCGCTCTCCCGCGGAGGTGGCCATCGCCTGGGTGCTGCGGGATCCGGCCGTCACCGCCGCCATCGTGGGGGCGCGCAGCGCGAAGCAGGTGGATGGCTTCATCCACGCGGCGGACCTCCGGCTGACGTCCGAGGAGGTGCGCGAGGTGGAGGAGGCGCTGGGCTCGGGCTCCGCCATGGCGCCGGGGGGCATCTACGCCTGAGGGCCGGCGGGGCACGGGGCTCAGTGCTCCCCTGCCCCCTCCACGTGCTGCTCCAACACGACGATGCGCTGGCGGTCGGCGGCCTGCGCATCCGCCAGGTGGTGCAGCATGCGGCCCATCTGGTCGAACATCTTCGTCTGCACGCGTTTGACCCCGTCCAGCTCCTTCGCCAGGGTCGACACGTGGGTCGTGAGCTCCCCCACGTTGTCTCGGAACTCATCCAACTGAACCGCGAAGGCTCGCACCTGGTTCGCGAGGACCTGGGTCCGCTTGAAGAGCACCCGGACCTTCGTGTTGACCACCTTCAGGGACTTGTCCGTCCGCGCGAACTGGACCCGTGACTCCTCCTGCAGCTCGCGGAACTCATGCAGGAGCTGCAGCACCATGTCCCCGCCCATCGCCTTCGCCATTCCGTTTCCTCCCTGGTGGAGCGCGTGCTTCCTACCAACCCGTCCTGACATCGGATCCGCGCCAGGATACATGACAACCCGTGGGGTTTGAAGCCGGAGATACGACCTGGAATATCCTGTCCGGGTCCTTGCGCGAATGCCTGCCCGGGGGGCATGACTCGGCTCGGGATGGCGGGACCCCCTGGAGCGGTTAGAGGTCCCGTGCCCACGCCTTCGCACCCCGAGGACCGCATGCCGCGTCGTACCCCGCTCGCCCTGCTGGCCGTCCTGCTCGTGGCCGCCCCGCCCGTCTGGGCCCGTGCCCCGGCCCCCACCGCGAAGCTCGCCGTCACGGCTCGGGCCCCCGTGAAGCCGGTCGCCCCCGTGGCCAGCGTGGAGGGCATCACCGAATACCGCCTGCCCAATGGCCTGCGCGTCCTGCTCTTCCCGGACCCGACCAAGCCCACCGTCACCGTCAACGTCACCTACCTCGTGGGCAGCAAGCACGAAGGCTACGGCGAGACGGGCATGGCCCACCTGCTCGAGCACCTGATGTTCAAGGGCACGCCCACCACCCCCAACGTGCCCCAGGCCCTCACCGAGCGCGGCGCGCGGCCCAATGGCACCACCTGGTTGGATCGCACCAACTACTACGAGACGCTGCCCGCCTCGGACGACAACCTGACGTGGGCGCTCACCTTCGAGGCGGACCGCATGGTCCACAGCTTCATCGCCCAGAAGGACCTCGACAGCGAGATGACCGTCGTGCGCAACGAGTTCGAGTCCGGTGAGAACGACCCGCGCGGCATCCTCTTCAAGCGCACCATGAGCGCCGCCTACCTCTGGCACAACTACGGCAAGGCCACCATCGGCGCCAAGGCGGACCTGGAGCACGTGCCCATCGACCGGCTCCAGGCCTTCTACCGGCGCTACTACCGGCCGGACAACGCGGTGCTCGCCATCGCCGGGCGCTTCCAGCCGGAGAAGGCCCTGGCCCTGGTGCAGTCCACCTTCGGCAAGCTTCAGCGCCCCCCGGAGCCGGTGCCCCTCACGTACACCCAGGAGCCCACCCAGGATGGTGAGCGCGAGGTGACGCTGCGCCGCGTGGGCGACAATCAACTGCTCACCAGCCTCTACCACGTGCCCGAGGGCGCCCACCCCGACTTCGCCGCCATCGACGTGCTCACCGAGGTCCTGGGCGACGTGCCCTCCGGCCGCCTCTACAAGGCGCTCGTGGAGACGAAGAAGGCCGCGCGCGCCGGGGCCTTCAACTTCCAGCTGCGCGACCCGGGCGTCGTCGGCTTCAGCGCCGAGGCCCGCCAGGACCAGCCCCTGGGCCCCGTGCGCGACGCGCTGCTCAAGACCGTGGAGGAGGCCGCGCGCACGCCCTTCACCGACGAAGAGGTGAACCGCGCGAAGACGAGCCTCGCCAAGCAGACGGAGCTGCTGCTCAACAACTCCGAGCGCGCCGCCATCCTCCTCTCCGAGTGGGCCGCCGTGGGCGACTGGCGCCTGCTCTTCCTGCACCGCGACCGCGTGGAGGCCGTCACGCCCGCGGACGTCACCCGCGTGGCCGCCGCGTACCTCAAGAGCTCCAACCGCACGCTGGGCACCTTCCTGCCCACGCCGAAGCCGGACCGCTCGGAGCTGCCGCCTCCGGTGGACGTGGCGAAGGCGGTGGACGGCTACCAGGGCAAGGCGCTGGTGGCCCAGGGCGAGGCCTTCGACCCCTCCCCCGCCCACATCGAGTCGCGCGTGCAGCGCGGCGAGCTGTCCTCCGGGGTGAAGTACGCGCTGCTCCCCAAGAAGACGCGCGGCGAGATGGTCAACCTCACCCTCAACCTGCGCTGGGGCACCGAGGAGACCGTGAGCGGCAAGCTGCCCGCCGCCGCGTACGCCGGCCGCATGCTGATGCGCGGCACGACGAAGCACACCCGCCAGCAGCTGTCCGACGCGCTCGACAAGCTCAAGGCCCGCGTGAGCCTGGACGGCGGCGCGCTGGGCGCGAACCTCTCCATCGAGTGCCCGCGCGCGAGCCTCCCGGAGGTCCTCACGCTGATGGCCGAGGTGCTGCGCGAGCCCGCCTTCGACGCGAACGAGTTCGCCGTCCTCAAGCAGGAGCGGCTGGCCGCGCTGGAGTCGCAGCGCAGCGAACCGCAGACGCAGGCCAGCATCGCGTTCTGGCGCGTGCTCAACGCGCGGTACCCCAAGGGCCACCCGTTCTACGTGCCCACGCTGGAGGAGCGCCTGTCCGACGTGAAGGACGTCACGCTGGAGCAGGCGCGCGACTTCCACCGCCAGTTCTACGGCGCGTCGCGCGGGGAGCTGTCGGTGGTGGGAGACTTCGACGCGAAGGCGCTGCTCCCGCTCACGAACGCGCTGTTCGACGGGTGGAAGAGCCCGGCGCCCTACGCGCGCGTGCAGAAGACCTATCAGCCCGTGGGCCCGCGGGCCGTCGCGCTGGAGACGCCGGACAAGGCCAATGCGTACTTCCTCGCGGGACAGACGCTGAAGCTGCGCGAGGACGACGCGGACTGGCCGGGCGTGATGATGGGCAACTTCATCCTGGGCGGCGGCTTCCTCAACTCGCGGCTGGCCACGCGCGTGCGCCAGCAGGAAGGCCTGTCCTACGGCGTGGGCAGCAGCGCCTCCGCGGGGGACCTGGACGCGGTGGGCTCGTTCGTCACCTACGCCATCTACGCGCCGCAGAACGTTGAGAAGCTGGAGGCCGCCATGCGCGAGGAGGTCACCCGCGCCGTGCAGAAGGGCTTCACCCAGCAGGAGCTGGACAAGGCGCGCTCGGGCCTCCTGGAGTACCGCCAGTCCGCGCGGGCCCAGGACGGGAACCTGTCGCAGCGGCTGGCCGACGACCTGTATCTGGGCCGCACGTTGATGTTCGACGCGGCGCTGGAGGCGAAGCTCCAGAAGCTGACGCCGGAGGACGTGCGCAAGGCATTGGCGAACCACGTGGACTGGAGCCAGGCCACCGTCGTGCGCGCGGGCGACTTCGCCGCGGCGGCGAAGCAGGCACCCGCGCCGACCAAGGCGAACGCGGCGCCATGAAGCGTGTCTGGCATTGATGGGATGCGGTAGGCTCGGGCGCTCATGCCCGTGCGAATCGTGGAAGGCGATCTGCTGGAACAGCCGGTGGACGCCATCGTCAATGCGTGGAACCGGAACATCATCCCCTGGTGGCTGCTGTTGCCGCAGGGGGTGTCGGGCGCCATCAAGCGCCGGGGCGGCACCGGGCCCTTCCGCGAGCTGGCGCGCGTGGGGCCCATGCCCCTGGGCTCGGCGGTGGTCACGGGCCCGGGGCGCCTGCCCTTCAAGGGCATCATCCACGTCGCGGGCATTGACATGCTGTGGCGCGCGTCCGCCCGGTCCATCCAGGACTCGGTGCGCCACGCGCTGGAGCGGGCCCGGGAGCACGGCTTCCAGTCCGTGGCGTTCCCCATCATCGGCGCCGGCTCCGGGAGCTTCAACGAGGACCGCGCGCTGGAGCTGATGCGCGAGACCTTGAGCGACGCGCCCGCTTTCGACGTGCGCGTGGTGCGCTTCCGCCGTTAGACGAGCGCACGTTCTACACGCGAAGCGGAGGCCGTGATGATTGACCTGTATACGTGGGGCACGCCGAATGGGTTCAAGGTGTCGGTGGCGCTGGAGGAGCTGGCGCTGCCATACACGGTGCATGCGCTGGACATCTCCACGGGCGTGCAGAAACAGCCCGCGTTCCTGGCCATCAATCCCAACGGCCGCATCCCAGCCATCGTGGACCGCGCGGAGGGAGACTTCGCCGTCTTCGAATCCGGCGCCATCCTGGTGTACCTGGCGGAGAAGACGGGCCGGCTGATGCCCACGGACGCGAAGGGCCGCTCCCGCGTCATGCAGTGGCTGATGTTCCAGATGGGCGGCGTGGGCCCGATGCAGGGACAGGCCAACGTCTTCTTCCGCTACTTCCCGGAGAAGCTCCAGCCAGCCATCGACCGGTACCAGAACGAGACGCGCCGCCTGTACACGGTGCTGGAGCGCCAGCTGAAGGACCACGAGTACCTGGCGGGGGACTACAGCATCGCGGACATCGCGAACTGGGCCTGGGTGCGTTCACACGACTGGGCCGGGGTGTCGGTGGAGGGGCTGCCGGGCGTGCAGCGGTGGCTGGCCGCCATCGAGAGCCGGCCCGCAGCGCAGCGCGGACTGGACGTGCCCACGCCGCGCAAGCAGGAGGACGCGAGGACGGCCGCGCAGCGCATCGAGAGCGCTCGCGGCCTCATCCAGCGCTGACGCCCGTTCCCGTCCCGGGTTCCCGACCCGCGCCGCCGGACATTCCGCTCCGGCGTGCGCATGATGGGGGCCGGGCCCGCCCAGACCTCCGTGGCGGTTCGCCCGTTCAAGTCTCTCGAGGGCCGATTCGGGGCCCTCCGGAGCGAGGAGTGGACGACATGGGAGCGGTGCGGAGTCTGGGCCGGTGGGCGGGGCTGTGTCTGGCGCTGGGGTTGTTCGGGGCGTGCACGTCGGGTGGGGGAGAGTCGGTGCGCGCGTCGCGGGACAACGTGGCGCCGGATGGCTGTGCTCCGGCGACGTGCTCGCAGGCGATGGTGGCCTGTGGGCGGACGCCGGATGGCTGTGGCGGTGTCATCGACTGTGGCGACTGCGAGGCGGGCACGTGCTCGCGGGGCCGCTGCGTGGCGCCGCCGGTGGCCTCGGAGCCGAAGCGGGGCACCGCGGGTCCCACCAGCACCTGCGCCCCGGGGTGCGGACCCAACGAGTCCTGCGTGGACGACCGCTGCGTCTGCCAGCGCGCGACGTGCTCGTCGCTGGGGCTGAAGTGCGGCACCGCGGACGACGGCTGCGGCGGCGTGGTGCGGTGCGGGGCGTGCGTGCCGGCGTGCCAGCCGGACGAGATGGAGTGCTGCGGCGCGTGCATCCCGAAGTCGGATGGGCGCTGCCCGGAGAACGTGCACTGCCCCACGGCGAACCCGCTGCCCACGCGCTGACGCCGGAAGCCCGGTTCCGGGGCCCGCTTCACGGCCCGGAACCGGGAATGTCAGACCCCCCCGCTATACCTTCCCCCGTCGCGCACACGGGAGGACGGCCGGCCTCGCAGGTTCGAGTCCGACAACCCCATGCGCCCTCACCGCACGGGCAGGCTCTGTCTCCCGTGTGCGCGACGCCATGTGAAGGCACGGGACCGGGGGACCCGTGCAGGCAGGTCCCATGGATGCCATCGCCGTCGCAGGGCCAGACGCCACCGGTGTGTCGGGCGCGCCCTGGGACGGAACCACGATGACCGGTGCGCGCGAGGCGGGCGGCGTTGTTACCCCTCCCACTGTCCGCCTCGCGTGCTCCCGTAACTGGGGCGCCACCGTGTCTGTCTTTTCCTCGCGCTCCCGGCCCAGGGGGCGGGCAGGGGAGGGGACCGTCCGGTGGAGGGGGTCCGCGCGCCCCGGCTTGCCACGGATGCGTCCGGGCGTGATACCCCACGCGGGGCCTCGGTTCCTTCCGGGCGCCGTGACGCGATGGAACTCCGATACGACATCGTGGTGGTGGGGCTGGGCCACGCCGGCTGTGAGGCGGCGCTCGCGTGCGCACGCATGGGCCTGTCCACGCTGGGGGTGACGCTCAAGCGCGAGCGCGCCGCCGTGATGAGCTGCAACCCCGCCGTGGGCGGCACCGCCAAGGGCCACCTGGTGCGTGAGCTGGATGCGCTCGGCGGCCAGATGGGGCGCGCGGCGGACCTCGCGGGCACGCACCTGAAGACGCTCAATCCCTCCAAGGGCCCCGCGGTGCAGGCCACCCGCATCCTCTGCGACCGCGACGCCTACGCCGCCGGCATGCAGGCCGTGCTCTTCACCCAGCCGAACCTCACCGTGCGCGAGGCCGAGGTGTCCGCCGTCGTCTCGGAGGGCGGGCGTGTCCGGGGCGTGGTGCTGGGGGACGGCACGCAGGTCGTCGCCCGCGCGGTGCTCCTCACCACCGGCACCTTCCTGCGCGCCCTGATGCACGTGGGGGAGCAGAAGGAGGTCGGTGGCCGGCTGGGGGATGACGCGGCCCGGGGCCTGTCGGATTCGCTGCACGCCCTGGGCTTCACGCTGGGCCGCTTCAAGACGGGCACGCCCGCGCGCCTGTCCCGCGACAGCATTGACTGGGATGCCGTCACGCCGCAGCCCGGCGACGCGGGCGTGCGTCCGTTCTCCTGGCGCACGCGGGGGGAGCTCGCGGCGGGAGCGCCATTCCCGCGCCAGCCTGGCGTCACGTGCGGCCTCACCGCCACCACCGAGGCGACCCACCGGCTCTTGCGCGACAACCTGCACCGCTCGCCCCTGTTCCAGGGGGACATCGTGGGGCGGGGGCCGCGCTACTGCCCGTCACTGGAGGACAAGGTGGTGCGCTTCGCCGCGCGCGAACGGCATCAGGTGTTCCTGGAGCCAGAGGGGCCCCTGTCACCGCTCGTGTACCCCGCGGGCCTGTCCACGAGCATGCCCGCGGACGTGCAGTGGGACTTCCTTCGCACCATCCCCGGCCTCTCCCGCGTGGAGGTGATCCGCTACGGGTACGCGGTGGAGTACGACTACGCGCCGCCCACGCAGCTGCACCCCACGCTGGAGACGAAGGCCGTCGCGGGCCTGTACTTCGCGGGGCAGCTCAACGGCACCTCCGGCTACGAGGAGGCCGCCTTCCAGGGCTTGTGGGCCGGCATCCAGGCGGCGCTCCAGGTGAAGGGCGAACCGCCGCTCGTCATCGGCCGCGACGAGGCGCACGGCGCGGTGCTCGTGGACGACCTGGTGACGAAGGGCGTGGACGAACCGTTCCGCATGTTCACCAGCCGCTCCGAGCACCGGCTCAAGCTGCGCGAGGGGAACGCGGACCTGCGCCTCGCGAAGCACGGCCACCGCGTGGGGCTGCTCCCGAGCGAGGCCCTGGAGCGCGCGGAGGCGCGGGCCCACGCGGTGACGGGAGAGGTGGCCCGGCTCAAGCGCGTCGGCCTGGCGCCGCGGCTCAAGCGCCCGGAGGTGACGTACGCGCAGCTCGCGGAAGGACGCGAGGACTTCCCACCTCTCGCCTCCGACGTCGCCGAGGAGGTGGAGGTCGAGGTGAAGTACGAGGGCTACATCGCGCAGGCGGCCCGGGCGGCGGCGCGCGAGTCGGAGGCCTCCGACCGTTGGCGCATCCCGGAGGCGTTCCGCTTCGAGGACGTGCGCGGCCTGAGCACGGAGGCGGTGGAGAAGTTGTCGACGCATCGGCCCGCGACGGTGGGGCAGGCGCGCCGGATTCCAGGCCTGACCCCCGCCGCGGTGTCGCTGCTCCGGGTGGCGATCAAGCGCGGGCAGGGGCCGTCAAGTGATCAGGAACAGGGCTGTGGATAACGTGTGGATATTTCTGGGGATCCATTTCCCCTGAGTGATTCCAAGGACTTGAAGGGCCCTTCGGGGTGGAGGTGTTGTGGATAACGCGCGGTTCGCAGATCAGCTGGCCTCGGGATGCAGTGCGTTGGGCGTGTCGGTGGGCGAGGACGTGGGCCCTCGGCTGCAGCGGCTGATGGCGGAGCTCCTGAAGTGGAACGCGAAGGTGAACCTCACGGCCATCACCGCGCCGGAGGAGGTGCTGGAGAAGCACTTCCTGGACTCGCTGGCGGTGCTGCCGGAGGTGACGGGCGCGGCGTCGCTCCTGGATTTGGGCGCGGGCGCGGGCTTCCCGGGACTGCCGCTCAAGCTGGTGTTGCCCGCGATGGGCGTGACGTTGGTGGACGCGGTGGGAAAGAAGGTCGCGTTCATCAAGGCGGCGGCGGCGAGCCTGGGCCTCATCGGCGTGCGCGGCCTGCATGCGCGAGCGGAGGGGAAGCCGGAGGTGGAGGGGATTCCGCGCGCGCAGGTGCTCATCGCGCGGGCGTTCATGGACCTGCCGGACTGGCTCGCGCTGGCGCCCGCGTACGTGGAGGAGGGCGGGCGCGTGGTGGCGATGCTCGGCAAGGCGCAGACGGACGCGGAGCTGCGGGCGCGAGCGTCGGAGCGGAACCTGCGCGTGGTGTCCGCTCGCGCGTACCGGCTCCCGTTCTCCGGTGCCGAGCGACAGGTCGCGGTGTTCGCGAAGGAGTAGGGGAGGGGAGCGCTGGTTCGGAGGCAGGGGCGCGACCTGAAGGTCCGCGTCCCGCGCGAAAAGAGCGCCCCTTCATCTGATGACAGGCACGCGCCCGATGCGGCTGGCCGCGAGCCTCGCTTCGGATCCGTGAAGTTCCCGTGGGCCGTCCGGGAGGGTGTTCGCGGAAGGGGAGGGGAGCGCAGGCCGGCGGTGCCGCGCATGCGCCCATCGCCTAACCTTCGGGCGCGTGACGGCCACCCCTCGAAGTCCTGGGCGCGCGGAGCTCGCGCACTTCCTCCGCAGCCGCCGTGCGCGTGTGCATCCGGAGGACGTGGGCCTGCCATCGAGCAGCCGGCGGCGCACGCCGGGCCTTCGTCGCGAGGAGCTGGCCCGGCTCGCGGATGTCGGGGTGAGTTGGTACACGTGGCTCGAGCAGGGGCGGGACATCCACGTGTCGGAGCCATTGCTGGAGCGCCTCTCGCTCGCGCTCCGCCTGACGCCGACCGAACGCGCGCACCTCTTTGAACTGGCGCAGGGACGGCCGGCGGCGCGTCCGTTGATGACCCCCACCACCGTCAGCATCGCCCTCCGGCGGATCCTGGAGGCCCACCCCTATCCGGCGTTGGTTTCAACGCAGCGCTGGGACGTGCTCGCGTGGAACGAAGCGGCGTCTCTCGTCTACGGGGACCTGGATGCCTTGCCCGTCGAACATCGCAACGGGTTGTGGTCGCTGTTCATGAACCCGGAACGGCGGGCCCGCATGCCGGAGTGGGAGGCCGCCGCGCGCAGGGCCGTGGCGGGCTTTCGCCTCGACGCCGCGCGCGCGGCCAACCGGGAGGCGTTCGACTCGCTCGCGGCGAGGCTGGTGGAGTCCAGCCCGGAGTTCGCGCGCCTCTGGGGCGAGCACGACGTGGTCGAGTTCCCCGAGATGCTGAAGGTGATCATCCACCCCGAGCTGGGCCCCATCGAGTTCGAGAACGTCACGCTCCTGCACGCGGAGCCCGACGGTCACGTGCTCCGCGTCTCGTTCTACGCGCCGCGCCCCGGGGTCAGCATGGAGCGCGCGCGGAAGCTGTTCCCACGCATCACGGAGTGAACCGCACGCCGGTCCACGCCTCGCTCCGCGCCCACAGCCTGTCGGCGAGGGCCGGATCCACCGCCCACGCCTTCACGCCCCGCCGCGAGGTCTCGTCGTTGGCCGCCGCCACCTGGGCGATGTCCACGTCCTCGCAGTAGACGCCGCCCATGCCGTCCAGTTGGGGGCTGGTCGCGCACCAGACGCTGGTGGCCGCGCCCTGTTCGGGGGTCTTCATCGGGGCCAGCTTGTTCGCGGACTCGACGGCGGCGCGGACCTCCTCTTCGGACATGGAGCGCACCAGGTCCGTCATGATGGCCCCGGGGTGGACGGAGAACGCGCGCACGCGGTGGGCTTCTCCCCGTGCATCGAGCCCGAGCGCGAAGAGGATGTTCGCCGTCTTCGACTGCCCGTAAGCGACCCACTTGTCGTAGGGGCGCCGCTCGAAGTGGGTGTCCTCGAAGTCGACGCCGGAGTTCCAGTGGCCGCGCGACGACAGGGAGACGACGCGCGCGCCGTTCGCCTTTCGAAGCGCGGGCCAGAGCCGGGCGGTGAGCTGGAAGTGGCCCAGGTGGTTGGTGGCGAACTGGGACTCGAAGCCGCGCGCATCCCGACGGAGCGGGGTGGCCATGATGCCCGCGTTGTTGATCAGCATGTGGAGGGGCCGGCCGGACGCGAGGAGGCGCGAGGCGAACGCATCGATGGACGCGGGTTCGCCCAGCTCCAGGTGTTCCAGCTCCACGCGCTCCAGCCCGGCGAGCGCCGCGCGTGCCTTGTCAGGCGTGCGGGCGGGGACGACGACGGTCGCGCCGGCGGCCTGGAGCGCGCGAGTCGTCTCCAGTCCGATGCCCGCGTAGCCGCCGGTCACGATGGCGATGGCGCCGTCGAGTCGCTTGTCGCCCAGCACCTCGCGCGCGGTGGTGCGGGCGCCGAAGCCGGAGGGGAGGGGTTTCTGGTTCGTGGTCATGGGCGCAACCTGAAGGTTCGCGGCCCGCGCGAAAAGAGCGTCCCTTCATCCTATGACCGGCACCACCCGGATGCGTCCGGCCGGGAGCACCCCGCCGGTTCCTGCCGTTGTCTTCGCATCCCCTGGCTCGGTCCGGGAGGAGGGGAGGGCCTCAGCGGATCCGGGGTACATCGCTGACGGCCGGCGGAGCGAGCTGTCCTGGGGGCCGGGGCCCCACCGGTTTTCGGAAGCGGTTCGTGATGAGGTCCGCGGCAAGTGATGGCGAGGAGGCACGACACATGGACACAGCGAAGCTGCGGGTAGCGAGGCCGGCACGGGACCTGGAGGCGGTGGTGCGCTTCTACCGGGATGGGCTGGGCTTCGAGGTGCTGGGCGAGTTCGCGGACCACGCGGGTTTTGACGGCGTGATGCTGGGGCATCCAGGGGCGCCGTATCACCTGGAGTTCACGGTCGAGCACGGACACGAGGCACCCCGAGCGCCCTCCCAGGACCACCTGTTGGTGTTCTACGTGCCGGACCCCGAGGCGTGGTCGGCCCGGGTCCAGCGCATGGAGGGCGCGGGCTTCGCGCCGGTGTCCTCGCGCAATCCGTACTGGGATGTGAACGGTAAGACCTTCGAGGATCCGGACGGCTACCGCGTCGTGATTCAACGCGCGGCCTGGCCGCGCTGAAGCAGGGACGCCGGGGCAGGGGAGGGGACCTGGTTTTTTCCCGGGCCCCGGGCGCGGACTCGAACCGGCGCGCGGAACGCACCGGCCGCCGAGATGCCAGGGCGCGCGGGTCCACGAAGGTGAGTCCCATTCGTTGAGCGGTCCTGTGCTGGGTTCTTGGGGCAGCCCATGAGAGCCGATGCCGCCGGACCGTGTTCCACGTGGAACAGCGTGACCTCCAACGCGCCGAAGTCGCCGGCTTCGGTTCGCGCGTGAGGTCCTGATGGGCGCGCCGTGTTGTCGCGAGCAACCCACACGAAAGCGCCAGCCAGAGGACTCGCGCGGGTCGACGCGGTGGGGTTCGTCATGGCTGCACCGTGCGAGGCGCGGTGGGTGAAGCCGCTGCTGGTGAGCGGGCTCACCGCATGGATGGCGAACCCTCGCGCGCGAGCACGGCCACATGCGCGGGTGGCGGGGCGTGGGGACAGAGGTCCTGGTGGGTGCCGTCACAGGGCCTGTGCGGATGCCGCCGTGGGAATCAGAACGGGCGCCGAATCGGGAATCGGAACGGATACCAGCGTTGCTGAACCGATGACCCGTGACTGGGGACCGTTACGGTCTGCTTGTGGGGTCCCATGCCCTCACGCAAGTGAAGCCAGGCAGCGGATGGGGGCGCACGCTGGATCCAGCGCGCCGCGTGTCGAGGCCACCACGGGATGAGCAAGGTCCGCTTCTGGAGCCGTGGCCCTTCCTGCTGTTCCACGTGGAGCGTCCGCGCCTGAGCCCCGCGATGGATGCGCAGGAGCGAGGACGAAGTGCAGCTCACTCAGCCATCGATGGTGCATCCACGAACGATGGCCACGGTCCCGCGGAGGATGACCGCCGACAAGCATGTTCAAGCGGAGGCCATCGGTGCCGCCGCGAACCGAGGTGGATCCGCTTCAAGACACGCGGCCCCTGTTCCACGTGGAACACCCAGCGCAGTGGAGGCTGAAGCGAGAGAGGGGCGCATGGCGAACGGCCCTATCCGTGATGTCCCCGCCCGCGATGCGCGGCTCGTGTTGGCGCGGGTCGTTCGATGGGAACGCCGCACAATGGAGTCCGGCTTCGCGGTGGTCCCGACGCGTGTCCTGACAGCGTCATCCAGCGCCCCCCAACTGCCGCTGGTTGGAGCGGCGCCATCGAACCGCACCGCGTGCACGGGATTCGCGGCGTGGCGTTGGTTCGATGGATCCATGAAAGGAAAGCAGCACAGGCCGCGTGGAGCACCCGATGGACAAGGGAGCCCCGGTCCGGGCGCACGGTGTTCCACGTGGAACACGGCCGGCCTCCTGCCCGGGATCCGGTGCATCGATGTGCCGCTTCAACTCGCGAGGAAGGAGCGGGCCGGACGCTTCATGTGCCGCCAGTGATGCCTGCCGTGGAGCACTTGATGGAGCGCGAGGGGTGGGGCCAGGAGGGCGCGGCCTCGCGCATGTTCCACGTGGAACACGGCCCAAGAGAGGGCCCTCCTGGTTGCTTGGACTCCGGCCATCAACGCATCGGTTGCCGTGCTGGAGGCACGGCTCGGATGTGGCGGACAGGCCGCATGAACGGAGGCACATCACGGATGCCTGCCTCGTGAGCGGTGGCCTCCAGTCGTCGGATCCGTGGGGCACCTTCAGCACTTCTGGGCGGCCGCGGATGCGGAACGAAGCACCCTGAAGGAAGCACCTGTCTGGTGCCTCGCCCTTCAACCTCGACGCTGAATCACGCGTCGCTGAAGGGGTTCGGTTCGTTTCCAAGCCAGGGTGTCTTGGGGGCGTGTTCCACGTGGAACGTCAGCCGTGGATGCATGCGTGGCCCGCTGTCGCGGATGGATGCGCTGAACCGTTCCCGCGCATCGGCTGTCGTCATGTCCGCGCGAGGTGATCACTCAAGGAACGCCAGCACGTGTTCCACGTGGAACAGGGGAAGCCCCATGGCGGCACCGCTCCACGCCGCCCCCCTTACGGGATGCGCTGAACGCTCCGAAGTGCCGCGAAGGGGTGTCCACGCAGTTCATGACGTGCATGGCCTGTGAGCGGCGAACTCGAAGCCGCGGAACGGACGCCGCGTTGCTGATGGGTGCCTCCGCATGACGGTGTTCCACGTGGAACGTCCGCCATCCTCATCCGGTGAATCGAGCGACCACTGGAGCGCGTGCGCACGCGCGTCGACTGAGGTCCCCGCGTGCCACGAAAGTCGTTCACGTCGTCTGCAGCTGTCCGGCATGGCCCCGAACCTACGGCCGCGAATCCGGCGCCATGCCGCCAGTGGGGTGCCTTCGCATGACGGTGTTCCACGTGGAACGTCCGCCATCCCCATCCGGTCATCCGCCGAATCGAGCGACCACTGGACCGCATGCGCACGCGCGCGTCGACTGAGGTCCCCTCGTGCCACGACAGACATTCACGCCGCCTGCGGCTGTCCGGCATGGCCCCGAACCTACGGCCGCGAATCCGGCGCCATGCCGCCAGAGGGGTGCCTCCGCATGACGGTGTTCCACGTGGAACATCTGGCATCCCTGCGCGGCCTGTTCGCGGCGCGCGATGACGACGCACCGCCTGGCGGATGCGTGAGCCCGGTTCCCACGGCCTGCGTTGAGGTTCGAGTCTCCCGTGCCGGGTCCTCGCTGAAGCACGCATCTCCGATACGGGACCTGGGCCGCGCATCCGGTGGCGTTGGCCAACACCGCGTGGCTGTTCCACGTGGAACAGGGGCCACGCGAAGAGCTCATGCGGTTTCGCGAACCCTGTGCGGCATGCGGTCGCGGAGGAAGTCCAACGGCCGCTTCGTTCGCGGCGGATGCGAGGCCACGAGCACTTGGGCGAACAGGACTGAGTTGGGCGCGTGAGCCCATGGAGTCAAAGCGGGGGGCCGAAAGGCCGCCATCGAGGTGTCGCGATCCCGCGCGACGTTGATGCGTGCCGGAAGTGGAGTCGACGCGGGCATCCGTCATGGCGACAAGGGCGCTCCGCGCGGAGGCAGCACGTGGGGTCATGAATCGCGTGGTGGGCGCGGTGCGACCGATGCGGAGGCGGAAGCCGTCATGCCGTGAGGCGTTCGCGCGTGCTGCGATGCAGGCACTCACGGTGGCGTTGCGGCGGAGTTCGTCGGCTGAAGCCGTGAGGCGTTCGCGCGCGGTGCGGTGCGAGCACTCAAGGCGGGTGCTGCGGCGGAGGTGGTGCCGTGAAGCCGCGAGGCGTTCGAGTGCGGTGCGAGCACTCAAGGCGGGTGCTGCGGCGGAGGTGGTGCCGTGAAGCCGCGAGGCGTTCGCACGTGCTGCGGCGCGGGTACTCGAGGTCGCTCTGCGGCGGAGGTCGTCGTCGGTGCAGTGAAGGCGTCAGGCGTTCGTTCGCGGTGCGGTGCAGGCACTCAAGCCATCTCTGGGACAGAGGTCGTCAGTGGTGTCGCGTGGCCCGAGGCATCCGTGCGTGCCAGGGGAGGGGGCAGCACGAGGACTCAAGGCAGCGTTGTGACCGAGGTTGTCGGTGCCGTAGCGAAGCCGCGAGTCGCCCGGTCGTGCTGCGGTGCGAGCACTCAAGGCGGCACTGTGGCGGAGGTCGTCAGTGGGGCCGTGATGCCGGGAGGCGTTCACGTGGAGGGGGCACGAGGACTCAATGCAGCGTTGCGACCGGAGTCGTCGGTGGTGCCTCGAAGCCGAGAGACGTCCGTGCGTGCTGCGATGCGAGCCACTCAAAGCGGTGCTGAGGCGAAGGTCGTCGGTGGTGCCGTGATGCCGGGAAGCGTTCACGTGGAGGGGGCACGGGGCACGAGGACTCAATGCAGCGTTGCGACCGGAGTCGTCGGTGGTGCCTCGAAGCCGCGAGTCGCCCGGTCGTGCTGCGGTGCGAGCACTCAAGGCGGCACTGTGGCGGAGGTCGTCAGTGGGACCGTGATGCCGGGAAGCGTTCACGTGGAGGGGGCATGGGGACTCAATGCAGTGTTGCGACCGGAGTCGTCGGTGGTGTCTCGAAGCCAAGAAGCGTCCGTGCGTGCTGCGATGCGAGCCACTCAGAGCGGCGCTGAGGCGAAGGTCGTCGGTGATGCCGTGATGCCGGGAAGCGTTCACGTGGAGGGGGCACGGAGACTCAATGCAGCGTTGCGACCGAGGTCGTCGGTGATGCCTCGAAGTCTTCACGGGGAGGAGGCACCGGGAGGACTCAATGCCGCGCTTCGGTAGAGGTTGTCGGTGGTGTGGTGGAGTCGCGAGGCGTTCCTGCGTGCCGCGATGCGGGCACTCACGGTGGCTTCGCGGCGGATGCTGTCGGAGCGCGGTGGAGCCGCGCGGCGTTTGGTCGTGCCGCGATGCGGGGACTCACGGCATCGCGGCGACCGAGGTCATCTCTGGTGCCGAGCCTCCATGAGGCGCCCGTACATGCCGGGGGCGGCACGAGGTCTCAAGGTGGCGTTGCGGCCGAGGTTGTCGCCGGTGCCGTGAAACCGAGTGGTGTTCGCATGAAGGGGCCGGCACGAGGACTCAAGGTCGCGCTCCGGCAGAAGTCGCCACTGGTGCCGCGAAACCGCATGGTGTTCGCGTGGAGGGGACAGCGCGGGACTCAAGGCCGCGCTTCGTCGGAGGTCGTCGTCGGTTTCGCGAATCCGCGCGGCGTTCATGCGTGCCGTGGAATGGAGGACCCAGGCGCGGACGTGCATGGCGGCAGGAACTCTCCGCAACGGCGCCGCGAGGTCGCGCGGCGCTCACGCAATGGCGAATCCTCACGGCGATGCGGCAGCAGAGGTCATCGGGCGTTCACCCACGCCATCGGCTGGATGTCGTGGCGCGGGCAAGCACACCGGAACGACGGCCATCCCGAAGTGCCACGAAGCCGCGCGGCGTTCACATCCGTCGACGGTGGATCCATACCCGCTGCGTTCCACGTGAAACGCCGGACCCGCGAAGCCGCACGCGCCTTCCCGTCGCGGACCCCTCGAAAAAACCAACCCACCGGAACGCGCGCCCACAAGCAGCCAGGCAGGCTCATCCGGCGCCCGTTCATCACGAATTCCCACCCCTCTAGAGCTTCCACGGCCCCCCGAGCGAGGGGCCGGGCAGGGTCGCCGCCGCCCACATGGATGGGAAATTGATCCGTCCTCGAACCCCGTGCTAGCTGCCTGATCAGCACTAAGCCGTGCTTCTCGAGCACGAATGAGTGTGGGCTCCGGCCCAGCCGGAGCGAGAGAGGATGGGCCACGTGGGTCGTATCATCTGCATCTCCAACCAGAAGGGCGGGGTGGGTAAGACCACCACCGCCATCAACCTCGCCGCGAGTCTCGCGTCCGCGGAGCGCCGCACCCTGCTGGTGGACATGGACCCTCAGGGCAACGCAGGCAGCGGCCTGGGCCTCAAGCGCGACGCCCTCCACGGCACCGTCTACGACGCACTCCTCGGCGGTCGCCCCGCCTCCGAGCTCATCCACCCCACCGAGCTGCGCTTCCTCCAGGTCATCCCCGCCACGCCCGACCTCACCGGCGCGGAAGTCGAACTGGTCGGCCTGGAGCGCCGCGAGTTCCGCCTGCGCGAAGCCCTGCTGCCGCTCAAGGACAAGTACGACTACATCATCATCGACTGTCCGCCCTCGCTCGGCCTGCTCACGCTCAACGCGCTCGTCACCGCGGACTCCGTCCTCATCCCGCTCCAGTGCGAGTACTACGCGCTGGAGGGCCTGTCGCAGCTCACGCACACCATCGACCTGGTCAAGCAGGGGCTCAACCCGTCGCTGAAGATGGAGGGCATCCTGCTCACCATGTTCGACGCGCGGGCCAACATCGCGCACCAGGTCGTCGACGAGGTGCGCGGCTACTTCAAGGACCAGGTGTTCCAGGCCGTCGTGCCGCGCAACGTGCGCCTGTCCGAGTGCCCGTCCTTCGGCAAGCCCATCATCCTCTATGACATCAAGTCGAAGGGCTGCGAGAGCTACCTGGCGCTCGGCCGCGAGCTGATGCGCCGGGACAGCCCCAAGCCGTCCAAGCGCCGGGTCGCCTGACCGGTCGCTTCATTCGAAGCGAATGGTGGGACCGGGTGCCCGGTTCGCCGTGAAGCACCTCAAGGCCCATGCGCGCCGGCCCCACGCCGGCGCGGGAGTTTCCGACCGCCGTGCAGAAGAACGCTGACACCCAGAAGCGCGCCCTGGGCCGGGGCCTCTCCGCCCTCATCCCGCAGGCCGCCCCCGCCGCCCCGGCGCCCACGGCTCCCTCGAAGGCCGGCGTGCTCAAGCTGGCCATCGAGTCCATCCACCGCGACTCGCTCCAGCCCCGCCGCCACTTCGACGAGTCCAAGCTCCACGAGCTCACCGAGTCCATCAAGGCGCAGGGCCTGCTCCAGCCCATCCTCGTGCGCAAGGACGGGGACGGGTACAAGATCATCGCCGGCGAGCGCCGCTGGCGCGCGTCCCAGGCCGCCGGCCTCAAGGAGATCCCGGCCATCGTCCGCGAGGTCACGGAGGCCCAGTCCTTCGAGCTCGCCCTGGTGGAGAACCTCCAGCGCGCGGACCTCAACCCCATTGAAGAGGCGGACGGCTACAAGCGCCTCGTCGAGGAGTTCAAGCTCACGCAGGAGCAGGTGGCCCAGCGCGTGGGCAAGGAGCGCTCCACCGTCGCCAACGCGCTGCGCCTGCTGGCCCTGCCCCCGGATGTGAAGGACATGGTGGCGGACGGCTCCCTCAGCATGGGCCACGCGCGTGCGCTGCTGGGCGTGCCCCGGCTGCCGGAGCTGCAGAACCTGGCCCGGCAGGTGACGGAGAAGAAGCTGTCCGTGCGCGACACGGAGCGGCTGGTCCAGCAGGGCCGGTCCACGAAGAAGGATGCCGGGAAACCGGCCCCCAAGGTGAGCCCCCAGGTGAAGGCGCTGACCGAGGAACTGCAACGTCGGTTGGGGACAAAGGTACGGCTGTCGGAGAAAAGCCCGGGAAAAGGCACCCTGGAAGTGGACTTCTTCTCCTACGATGACCTGGATCGGCTGTTGAAGCTTCTGAGGAAGGAGTAGGGCGTGGCGCTCCTTGGCGGGAAGAAAGACGAAGCACCCAGCAAGCCCTTGTTCAAACGGGAGGAGGATTTCGTGTCGACGCGTCCGGGTGAGGTTCACACGCTTCTGGGCAAGGGAAGCGAGTTCGAGGGGAAGCTCACCTTCGAAGGTCAGGTTCGAATCGACGGCAAGTTCAACGGGCAGATTGTCACCAAGGACGTGCTCGTCATTGGCGACGGCGCCCGCGTGCAGGCGGAGATCCAGGCCGGCACCGTCATCATCAATGGCACGGTGGAAGGCAACGTGCGCGCCACGCAGCTCATCGAGCTGAAGCAGCCGGGCCGCGTGAAGGGCAACCTGGAGACGCCGTCGCTCTCCATGGACCGCGGCGTCATCTTCGAGGGCTCCCTCAAGATGGAGAACCTGGGCGGCAACAAGGGTGGCAACCCGCCGCCGCCCGGAGAGAAGAAGTAGGTGCGTGTCCGCGCGTCCAGCGTGCGGAGGGCCGCGGGGCTGGTCTCGCTCGCGCTCTTCGTGGGCTGCCGGGGCTGCCAGGAGGAGACTCCCTCCACTGGCGGCCTGACGGAGGACGCGGGGCTGCGCTCGGGTGTGAAGGTGCCGCTGCCGCCGGGCTGGTCCGCGCAGGTGGCCACCGACGGCAGCTTCCAGGCGGGCCCTCCTGGCCGCCCGGCGCTGCGCGTGGACTTGAAGCCGGGGCAGGGCGAGCAGATGCCCTCCTCGGAGAAGCTGGCGGACACCGTCCGTCAGCAGATGAAGCACTTCACGCTGTCGCTGGACCAGGAGGAGGACACCACCTCCTTCTCCCTGCTGCGCGTGACCATGGCCCCGTCCCTCGCGGATGGAGGCCTGGGCCCGGAGGCCCCCGCGTTCTTCGGCGCCCGGCGCGTGGGGGACGACCTGTTCCTCTGCGCCAGCCTGCCCGGCGCCTCCGTCGAGGACGTGCGCCTGGCCACCGAGGCTTGCCGGACCATCCAGGTCCAGGCCGCGCCCCGGTGAAGTGAAGCCCGCACGCGGGGTGGCCCCCCTCCGGGGATCCGCGATGACGCCGCGATTGTTCGGGAACGTCCTGCGCGGCCCGCGTGTCCCCATTACGTGAGACGGGTGATGGTTTCCGGCGACTGCCACGGGGAGGGGATGGACTTCGGGACCAACCCGAGGTGCAATTCCGTCCACGCGGCGTCACCGCGGGTCTCCGGGACTTCCCGAAACCCTTCCGACTTCCTAACCTTAGCCTCCCGACCTGTGTCGAGCGCCCGCCCGTCCCGGGTCTTCACGCTGTGCCCCTCGTAAGGAGTCCGCGCATGACGCTCACCGAGATGCTTCCCCTCCCCCTGGCCGTCGTGGAGATCGGCTCCCTGGGCGAGCAGCTTGCAGCGGCGGGAGGCCTGGTCATCACCGCGGCGGCGGCGCTCTGGGCCGCGTGGACCCGCCCGACGCAGCAGCCGGCCCCGGTGCCGGTGCCCGCGCGTCGCGGTCCTCCGCGCCGCCGCTAGCCGTCCCCGGCGGTCCCTGCTGATTCGGGTCCCGGCCCGGCGCGTCTGGACGATGCGCCGGGCGGCCCCCTCCGAGCGGGTCTCCCGCTCAGCGCTTCATCGCCAGCGACAGCGCGAAGTCTCCGTCCGCGTCCGTCCACCACGCGGCCAGGTCGAGGCCCGCGTCGCTGAGCTCCGACTGCACCTGCTCGCGACAGAACTTACAGCTCACCTCCGTGCGCAGACATTCGCCCTGCGCGAATTCCACGCGCCGGCCCAGGTCCTCCAGCCACACGGACTGGGGCTTGCGCGAGATGAGCCGCATTTCGATCCACTTGTTCGTCTCATCGAACGGGGCCAGGTGTTCGAAGGCCTCCGGGTCGAAGTCCGCCTTCAGCTCGCGGTTGAGCACGCGCAGCACGTTGCGGTTGAAGTCCGCCGTCACGCCCGCGCTGTCGTTGTAGGCGGCGAAGAGGCGCTCGCGGTCCTTGATGAGGTCCGTGCCCAGGAGCAGTCCGTCCCCTGGCCGGAGCCCGGAGGACAGCTCGCGCAGGAACAGCGCGCGCTCGCGGGGCTTGAGGTTCCCGATGGTGCCGCCCAGGAAGGCGATGAGCCGGCGGCCGCCGCCCGGGATGCGGCCCAGGTGCTGCTCGAAGTCCCCCACCACCGCGTGCACGGTGATGCGCGGGTACTCGCGCGCCAGCCCCTCCGCCGCCTTGCGCAGGAAGGCCTCGCTCACGTCGAAGGGCACGAAGCGCTTGAGCTGCCCGGCGGCGTCCATCGCGTCGAGCAAGAGGCGGGTCTTCTCGCTGGTGCCGCTGCCCAGCTCCACCAGCGTGTCCGCGCCGCTCAGGTTCGCGATGTCGTCCGCGTGGGCGTGGAGGATCTCCCGCTCGCGGCGCGTCGGGTAGTACTCCGGCAGGCGGGTGATGTCGTCGAAGAGCTGGCTGCCGCGCTCGTCGTAGAGCCACTTGGGCGAGAGCTCCTTGGGGCCGTGGCAGAGCCCTTCGAGCACCTCGGCGCGCAGCGCGCGCTGCGCATCCCCGGGCTTCACGTACACGTCCACCTTCACGCCCGTCGCCGCGGTGTCCACGCCCCCTGCCTCACCCTGCTCCGTCCTCATCCTCATGCGTTCCTCACCTCACGTCCCGTGCACAGCGAAAGCCGGCGAAGATCTGCCGCCGGATGGGGAAGTCCCAGTTGCGGAAGCTGTTGCGCACCGCGACCGGCGCGCTCGCCCAGGCGCCGCCTCGCAGCACCTTCGACGTGGCGCCGAAGAAGACCTCCGAGTACTCGCGGTAGGGAAAGGCCCGGAAGCCCGCGTACGGCTGGAAGTCGCTGGCGGTCCATTCCCAGACGTCCCCCACGAGCCCCCAGACCCCGTCCGCGCCGCGGCCCGCCGGGTGGCTGCCCACCGGTGACGGTCCCCAGCGCGTCCCGCCCAGGTTGGCGTGCGCGTCCGTGGGCTCGGCGTCGCCCCAGGGGTACTCGCGCGCCACGCCGTCGCTGCCCTGCGCGGCCTTCTCCCACTCGGCCTCGGTGGGCAGGCGCTTTCCGGCCCAGCGCGCGTACGCGTCCGCTTCGTACCAGGACACGTGCTGCACGGGCTCATCCCTGGGCAGCCGCTCCACCGTGCCGAAGCGGCGGCGCAGCCACACGTGCGAACCCTGCGGCATCCAGAACAGGGGATGCTTCAAGCCCTCCGCCTGGAGCCACGCGAAGCCCTTGGGGTCCCACCAGCGCGCGTCCTCGTAGCCGCCGGACTCCACGAACACGAGGTAGTCCCCGGTGGTGACGGGATGCGCGTCCAGCAGGAAGGGCGCCACGTCCACGGCGTGCCGGGGCCGCTCGTTGTCGTAGGCCCACGCGGAGGTGCTGCCCAGGTGCACCGGGCCGCCGGGGATGAAGACCTCGGATTGGGGCACCGCGCCGGGCCGGGGGCGCGGCGCCTCCACCGGGTGGTACTCCACGTGCGTCATCAGCTGCAGCGTGGCGGCCAGCGTCTCCGCGTGCTGCTGCGCGTGCTGCGCCACCATGCCGAAGACGCAGCCCCCGGTGAGCAGCGGATCCGCGCTCGCGTCTGGCAGCGTCTCCAGGTGCGCGCGCACCGCTTCGCGCACGCGGGTGGCGTAGGCCCAGGCGGCCTCGGGCTCCAGCAGCGGCAGCGCGGAGCGGGTGTTCCGGGGGTGGCGGAAGGCGTCGTAGATGGCGTCGAACGCGGGGTCCGTGAAGGCCGGAGCCCCCAGCGCGCGCAGCAGCCACTGCTCCTCGTAGTTGGCCACGTGGGCCACGTCCCAGACCAGCGGGGACATCAGCGGCGAGTGCTGCCGCATCAGCTCCGCCTCTGGCAGCGGCGCCAGCATGGCCTGGATGCGCTCACGCCCCGCTTCCAGCTCCCGCCACGCGCGCGCCTTCCACCGCGTGTCGTCCCTCGAGGGGGTGCTTCCTTGTTCCCTGCTCCTCAGCGACATGGTCGGCCCAAGGTAGGAAGGGGCTCCGGGCCCCGCTAACCCCCCGGGCCCCTCTGGTAAGGGACTCCCGTGAGGGAACGCACGTTTGCGGGCCTGCCTGCCCTTCGTCATTCCGCGCAGTCCTAACCGGAGGCTCCCGCGCTGTCGGGTGATTCTGGACCGAAAGGTTCGTTTTTTCCCAAAATATTGGGACGAAATACGGTCTTTCGGCTCAGGGAGGTGGGGGCGGGCGGCGCGCGCGGAGCCGATCCATCAGGAGGAGCAGGTCGAAGCGGGCGGGCAGGTGCCACCGGCGCCACATGGCCCCCAGGCGCAGGGCGCTGGCCGCGCAGATGGAGAGGGTCTCCGCCAGGGGCGCGGGCAGCGCCAGGCCCACGGCGAGCGCGACGTACAGGAGGCCGCAGAACAGGGCCACGGAGGTGTACAGCTCCCCGGGAGAGACGAGCGCGGTGCGCTCCCCCAGGAGCACGTCGCGGATGACGCCTCCGCCCACGGACGTGACGATTCCCAGGAACACCGCGGACGGCAGGGGCAGCTGGAACGCGAGCGCCTTCTCCAGCCCCAGCACCACCCAGAGCCCCAGCAGGAGCGCGTCCACCACGTCGAGCGCCCGGTACAGCCGGGACAGCCACGGCACGAAGAGCACGGCGAGCACCGCGCACGCCACCACCGCCAGCAGGTAGCGCGAGGAGCGCAGGGCCGCGGGCTGCTGCGCGAGCAGCACGTCGCGCACCATGCCGCCGCCCACGCTGGTGCAGGTGGACACCGCCAGCACCCCCATCACGTCCGCCCCTCTCCGGAGCGCGTGCAGGGCCCCCGACAGGGCGCCCAGCCCCACCGCGCCCAGCTCCAGGTAGACGGGCAGCATCAGCATGGGCCCAACCTCCCAGAGCGGATGTCCTCGCCCCAAGGGGGCCACCCCGCGGGGCTGGCCATCTGTCCACAAGTAGTCGGGTTATTCTGGGAAGGCGTGTCCGAGTGGGGGAGGGGGTCTCTATGCTGCGGGCATGTTCCAGCCCGCGCCGCGCAAGCCCGTGCTCGTGGTGGAGGACGACGATGATGCTCGTGCCGCCATCGCCGAAATCCTGGAGGGGGAAGGCTATGAGGTGGCCGTCGCCGCCAATGGCCGTGAGGCCCTGAACGAACTCCAACACCTGCCGCCGCCGAGCCTCATCCTGCTGGACCTGAGGATGCCGGTGATGGACGGCCCTGAGTTCCTGCGCCACCTGCGCGCGGACTGGCCGCGGTTGAGGGCCGTGCCGGTGCTGCTGCTCAGCGGCGTGGGCGCGGAGATGCTGCCGGACACGGGCGGGCTGCTGCGCAAGCCCATCGTCCCCGACGAGCTGGTGGCCACCGTGGGCCGGCTGGCCGGCCGGGACGCCTGAGGCGGGCGGCCGCGCGAGAGGGCCAGGGCTTCAACCCACGCGCGTCACCGCGAGCAGCGTGAGCGTGCTGGCGCGAGGGTCGCGCTCGTAGAGCAGCTCCAGGCCGTGGCCCTCCACGCGGTAGCGCGCGGGCCCCGCCACCGAGTCCTGGTTCTTCGACCGCTCCGCCAGGCGCGCCAGGGCCTGCTGCAGGGCCTCGAACGCCTCCGCGGACATGCGCCCCACCTCCCGCCACGCGGGCGGCGCGTAGTGGACGCGGTACGGGAGGATCAGGCGGTTTCGGGCGGAAGACTGGGGCACGGGTTCGGTTCCTTGGCGGAAGACGGCCCTTGCGAACCCCATGCCTACCTGTGCTCCCGGGAATTCCAGGCACTTTCACGCCTGACGGCCCTGACGGCCTGAAGAAGTTACGGATCCGCCGGAATCGTGGGGGAAGAAATGACGGGCCACCTGACACTTCGGGGAGGGAGGTGGAGGGGGGCCTGGCCGCCTGCCCGGGCGTCGGTGTGGCGGGCCACCGGTGCGGGGTGGCTGCCCCCTTCCGCGCGGGGTGCGCAGCGTTGAGCAGTGGACGGGCCCGCTTCCGGTGCCCGCCGCCCTCAACTCAAGGAGGCACACCCATGGCACGGCGGATTCCCACCCCCTGGTCGCTGACGAACGGGCTGCTGTTCGGCGTGGCCGCGGGGGTGATGCTGGCGCTGGCGGAGACGGCCCTGGCGGTGGCGGCGGGGGAGTCTCCCTTCGTCCCGGTGCGGATGACGGCGGCGGTGGTGCTGGGGACGCCCGCCTTCACGCCGCAGGTGTCCACGGCGGCGGCGGTGGCGGTGGGGCTGCTGGTGCACCTGGTCATCGCGGCGGGCTGGGGGGTGGTGTACTCGCTGCTGGACGCGATGTTGCCGGTGGATGGGCGGGGCCGGTGGGAGTTCCAGGCGGCCGTGGGGATGCTCTTCGGCATCTTCGTGTGGCTGGTGGACTTCCAGCTCCTGGCGCGCGGCTACTTCCCGTGGTTCCTGGGCGTTCCGCAGTTCCTCCAGATTGTGTGGCACGCGGTGTTCATGGGGCTGCCCATGGCGATGCTGTTCACGATGGCGGAGCGCCGGCGCGCGCCCGTGCCGGAGCCCTCGCCGTGAGGGGGGCGGCCGGGGTGCGCGGGGGAGGGAAAAAACGCCAGAGGTAAGGTGACATGACCCGACCTTCAGGGTTATGCCGTGCGGCCGAGGCCATGGAGGCGCTTCCTCGCGGGGACTGGCAAGGGCATGGACACTGAACTGGCGGGCATCCTCGGCGCGGCGGCGCGCACGGTGCGGGTGCGGATGGGCCTGACCCAGGCGGACGTGGCGGATCGCATCGGCATGGCGTCGGAGGTGTATGGCCGGCTGGAGCGGGGCCACATGCTGCCGAGCGTGCAGAACCTGCGTCGGCTGTGCGTCGTCCTGAACATCCCGCCGCACGACCTGCTGGGGTTGGGCGAGGCGTTCGCGGCCCCTCCGCCGAAGGAGAAGCCCCGGGCGCGGAGTGACGAGGACGTGCCGGAGATGCGGCGGCTCTTGCGCAACCTGCGGCGGCTGACGCCGGTTCAGCTGAAGCTGATGAACCTGGTGGCGTCCGCGATGCAGCAGCAGAAGAAGAAGCCCTGAGGGGGTGAGGCGTTAGACTGGTGGCACCATGGTGGAAGAACTGGTGCGCAGGCTGGACCTCAAGCCCCATCCGGAGGGCGGGTATTTCCGGGAGACCTACCGTGCGGCGTTCCAGGTGCAGACGCTGCGGGGGCGCAGGTCCGCGGGGACGGCCATCTACTACCTGCTGACGCGGGGTGAGTTCTCCGCCTGGCACCGGGTGGTGGGCGCGGACGAGCTGTGGCTGTTCCACGATGGCGAGCCCCTGGCGCTGCACCTGATGCACGAGGACGGCCGGCTGGAGACGGCGGTGCTGGGCCGGGACGTGACGAAGGGGGAGCAGCCGCAGGTGCTGGTGCCGGCGGGAGTGCTCCAGGCGGCGGAGCCGCTGGGCGCGTACACGCTGGTGGGCTGCACGGTGTCGCCGGGGTTCGACTTCGCGGACTTCGAGTTGCCGGAGGCGGAGGTGATGGTGGCCCGCCACCCCGCGCACGAAGCGCTGCTGCGGAGGCTGGCGAAGCCCGGGCCGCGCTGAGGGGTCAGGTGCCCCAGGGGCGCAGGGGCGTGAGCATGCCCGCGTCCTGGAGGCGCCGCTGGACGTCCGCGGCCAGCGCGACGTGGGCCGGGTTGGAGGCGGTGAACCGCTCCTGCGTGAGGGTGATGAGCGTGCCCCGGTCCGGGAGGCGCTCCACCTGGACGGGGGTTGGGAGCGGGGGGACGGGGCCGCGGAAGTCGGCGAAGTACATGACCCAGCCGACCGTCCAGGAGACAGACGGAGTTCATGTGTGTCGCGGCGCTGCCGCAGTGACCGTGGACCTTCGAGGTCTCCTCCTCAGTGAGGCCCGCCCAGAGCCAGAAGCGCGACATGTCCATGAATCGGCTGGCCTTGCCCTTCAGGAGCTTCGAAAGCGTGGCCGCGTCTGGCTGCACCCGCAGCTTCCGTGCTTGCTCGAACGTCGCGGCTGTCTGGTGCCAATGCCTCCACGTAGGCTCCAACGGGCCCAACTGGCGGAGGAACGACTCCAGACGATGGGCGCAGGCCTCGACAGGTTCCGGTCGAGCCAACCAGTAGCAGCCTGAGTAATACGTCTCCTTCATGGTCGCGGCATTCCTCGCCCGGCAGCATGCGGCCCGCTCCCAATCCCTGACAACCACCCCCAAAACACAACGGGGCGGAAGGCCCGTGAGGACCTCCCGCCCCGAAGGGTCCGGCTTCAATCGCTGTCGGCTAGTGGTTCTTCACCGTGAAGTTGAAGCTCTGGATGACGAAGTTGTCCACCGCGTCCGTCATCCACACGTCCACCGTGTGCGTGCCATCCAGCAGCTCGCGGGTGTCCAGCTCCGCGGTCCAGGTGCCGTTCGGCTGGAGCGTGCCGGCGCGGATGCCCGACCCGTCCCGCGTGAAGGCCACGTTCTTGATGGCGCTCAGCGCGTCCGTCACCCGGGCGGACAGCGTAATCACCCCGCTGGCCGTGCTGCCCGGGGCCGGCGTGAGGAGCGTCGCCGTCGGCGCCTGGGTGTCATAGCGCACGGTGCGCGTGGTGCGGACGTTGCGGCCCGCCTCGTTCGTCACGTCGATGGTGAACGTGTTCACCCCCGACGCCAGCGTCACCGACGTCTGGATTTCACCGCCGCCGCGCGGCAGCTGGAACGTCTGGCTGCCCAGCTTCACCGTCGTGCCAGACATGGACGACACGCGAATCACATACGGCAGCGTGTGGTTCGCGCGCGGCCCGAAGGTGGCGCCGTCCGCCGGGTCCGTCGTCACCGTGGGGGTGCCGGCGTCCACGAACACGTGCACCACGGCCTCCGTCACGTTGCCCGCCGAGTCCGTGGCGCGCACCAGGATGCCCTGATGGCCGAAGTTGGGCAGGCTCACCGGGTGCGTCACCGAACCGGTGCCGAACTCCAGCAGCGTGCTGTTCACCCACTGCGTCTCCACGCGCGTCGGGGTCTGCTCGTCAATCAGGCTCGTCACGTCCACGATGGCCGTGCCCACCACCTGGCCCTCCACCGGCGACTGGATGGTGATGACCGGCGGGATGCGGTCCACCGTCAGGTTGATCTGCTTCGTCGTGATGCCGCCCAGGTTGTCGCGCCCCGTGAGCTGGATGATGTTCGGCCCCTCCACCAGCTCCACCGGCGTGTACACCAGACCGCCGCTGGCCTCGGGGTTCACCACCACCGGCGTGCCGCCGTTCACGATGAACGCCGCGTAGGTGATGACCGCGCCGTTGGTCGCGGGCTTCACGAAGCCCCACACCGACAGCGTCGTCTCGCGGAGGAACGCGGGCTGGTTGCCCATGATGACCTCCGGCGGGGTGTACGGATAGGCATTGATGACCAGCGTCTGGGACGCCGTGCTGCCCAGCAGGTTCGGCTTGGCCGGCTGCAGCGTCACGCCCGAGTACACCGCGCGGTAGTCCTGCGCGCCCGTGGCGGACCACGTGTCCGTCGCCAGGCTCCACGGCAGGGAGAACACGCCGTCGCCGTCCGCGTCGTCATCCGCGCCAATCGCCACGCCCGCCACGAAGAACGTCACGACGCCCTTCAGCGGCCCCGTCACGATGACGTTGGACGCGTCCCGCACCCGGGCCGACAGCAGCGTCGCCTGCCCGATGGTCACCTGCGCGTTCGCCGCGGGCGTCAGGATGGCCGTCGTCGTCGCCACGCCCGTCACCGGCGGCGGCGGCGGCGTGTACGTCCGCACGCGGGCGGAGGCCGACACGCCCACCGCGCCACCCGAGGCCGCCTTCACGGTCACCTCCGACAGCAGCGACGGCAGCAGGTTCGCCGGAGCGCGCACCGTGAGCGTCACCGTGGACTCCGCGCCGGAGGCCAGGAACACCGTGGGCCGGCTCAGCGTGGCCGTCCAGCCCGGCAGGCCGCCCGCGGCGCTCAGCGTGTACGTGTCCGCCTGGTAGCCGTGGTTCTTCACCTTGAACGTGTAGGTCGTCTCCTGGATGGCCGGGTCGTAGATGGGGAACATCTTCGTGTCCTCGCCCACCACGGACACCTCCACGCTGAAGTCGCCGAAGCACGCCAGACCCAGCGACGCGAACGTCGTCGGGATGTCCGGCGACGCCGTGCCCGAACCCCAGCTGCCGTCCGCGGCCTGCCGCGACTTCAGCCACTCAATCGCGTTGAACAGGCGCGCGTTGCTGGCCGGCTCCAGGCCCGCCAGGCACATCGCGTACACGCCGATGCCGGTCGCGAAGTCATTGGACGCCTCCGACGGCAGGTTGCCCCAGCCCTTGCCGCTCACCGCCGGCATCGCCACCATCTGGTTCGCCAGCGTCTGGATGGCGGTGGTGTTCACCCCGTTGGTGCCCGGGCCCGCGGCCTTCAGGCCCACGATGGCCCACGACTTCTGGAACGTGTACGGCATGCCGTCGCCCGTGCCGGACGTGTCGTTGTTGTTCAGGTTCGCGCGCAGGTACGCCGCCGCCTTGTCGATGGCCGTCTGGTACGCCGCCGCCTTCGCCGGGTCCACGCGCTGCTTCGCCTGCGCCAGCGTCACGATGAAGCGCGCGGTGAGCGGCACGCTGCCGTGGTCCACCGGGAAGTTGATGTGGTCCTCCGGCCACCGGCCGCTGGCCTGCTGGATGCCCAGCGCCCAGTTGGCCGCCATCACCAGCGCGCTGCTGTACTGCGTGGACACGTACTGGTCGAAGCCCGCCAGGCCGAAGGACGCCCAGCTCGTCTTCTCGTTCGGGTACGCGGAGCCCTCGTGCAGCCAGTTGCCCGCGGGCTTCTGGTCCGTCTTGATGCGCTCGGCCAGGAAGTCCAGGTTGCCCTGGATGGTGCGGCCGTTGCTGGTGGCCTGGGCCATGTTGTAGCCGTTGGCCTTGGCGCTCGACAGACCGAACACCGCCGCGCCCTGACGGTGACACGCGATACAATTCTGTGACGTGGTCCAGTTGGCCACGTCCGAGCTCAGGAATTGGATGGCCTTCTGCGTGGCCTCCGTGTTGGTGGCCGCCGCCGCCGGGAGGGCAAAGGCAGACAGCAACACCGCCGCGAACGCAGCGAGGCACGCCGCCCAACGGGGCGACGAACGGTAGACAACAGGTGACATGAGGGGTCCAGGGGCCTACGGGTGGGCACGTCCCAGAGCGCGGGAGGCCCGTCCCAGCGCACACCCCGGCCCGTCCACCCGCGCTCGACTCGCGCGCCCCGGTGGTCCGATACCTGCGTCTGACTGGGAAGATGCACCCCGCGAAAGGTGTGCGGGGCAAGAATACTCAAGCTTGGCTGTATTTGTCCAGGGAGGGGGAAGCGCCTCTAAACCCAGAATTCAAGGACAGACAGTCAAGCTTGTGAGTCCTCCGGGACTCATTCTCCCTGTCTACCGCTGGTGCGCTTCCACAGCTCGCGCAGCAGGATGATGCCGAATTGTGAGTCGTTGAGAATGTATCGGCGCCACAGGCGCTTGGGCTCATGGGTGAGGCGGTAGAGCCACTCGAAGCCGGCCTTGGAGATCCACTCCGGGGCGCGCTTGGCGGTGCCGGCGATGAAGTCGAACCCGGCGCCAATGCCAATGGCCACCGTGGGCCCCAGCTTCTGGGCCACCTGGGAGATCCACACCTCCTGCTTGGGGCTGCCCAGCGCGACGAAGAGCAGGTGCGGATCCTTCTCCCGGATGCGCGCGACGATGGGGTCGTTCTGCGCGTCGCCGGCGTCCAGGTTCACCATGGGCGAGTCCCAGCCCACCACCTCGATGCCGGGGTACTCCGCCTGGAACTGGCGGCCCACCTTCTCCGCGACGCCGGGGCCGGCGCCCAGGAGGAAGATGCGCCACTTGCGCTCGGCGCCCAGCTTCACCAGGGGGAGGATGAGGTCGGAGCCGGCGATGCGCTCCGGCAGGGACACGTCCAGCATCCGCGACGCCCAGACGATGGGCATCCCGTCCACCACGGAGATCGTGGCCTTGGCGTACGCGTCGCGGAAGCGGGTGTTCGTCTCCGCGAGCACCACGTGGTCCACGTTGGCGGTGAAGACGTAGCCGCCCTGGTGCGCGTCCACCAGGGCGCCAATGGCGGTCACGGCCTCCGGGAAGGACAGCTGATCAATGGCGAGCTGGCCGATGCTCAGGCGCGGGCGGGGAGAGGCGGCGGCGGGGGCGTGTGCGGTGGTCAAGGCGTCGTCTTCACTTCACCGTGAGGTCCAGCACGGTGATGGAGTAGGGGGGAAGGCGCTGCGACAGGGTCTGGTCGGCCTGGGTGCCCTGGGCCTGTTCGGTGAAGCCGCCGGGCGCGCCCGAGTAGCCCAGCACGCGCACGGTGTTGAGCGCGCCGCAGCCCTTGAACTCCAGCTGCGCCTGGGCGGCCTGCTCGGGGTCGAAGTTGAGCAGCACGGCGGTGAGCTTCTTGCCGGAGGCGTCCCGGGACGCGAAGAGGCTGGTGCCCTCCGGCGCCGTGGTGGACAGGGCGTTGTCCTGGAAGCGGCCGCCCTTGCCGTCGAAGTCGCGGTACGCGCGGAACGCCCAGAACGTGGGGCTGTTCTCCGCGGGGTACTGCCAGAAGAACGCGGAGGTGAGCCCCTGCTGGCCGAAGCGGCCCAGGGCCTCCGCCTGCGCCAGGCCCCCGCTCATGTGCTTCATCGCGCCGAAGTTGTACTCGCCAATGGACAGGCCCCGGCCGGGGTAGTTCTCCGAGATCCACTGCTTCACGCGGGGGATCAGCTGGATGGGCTCCGCGATCCACGACTCGTCCTTGTAGGTCGGGTCCCACAGCGCGCGGGTGGAGCGGATCCGCCGCGCGTTGGTGTCCGGGTCGGTGGCGCCCTCCAGGCCCAGGCCCACGTTGCTCTGCGGGTAGAAGTGCACGTCCACCACGTCCAGCACGCGCACGCCGGTCTTCTTCTCGTGGTCGCGCAGCTCGCGCAGGTACCAGGGGAGGAGCGCCACGTCGCCGTGCGCGCGCCGGTCGGTGTAGGGCGGGCGGCCGGGGGCGAAGTCGGCGGCGGACCAGAAGTAGTTCGTCCAGCCCCACTCCGCGGGGCCGGCGATGACGGCCTCGGGGTCCGCGCGGCGCACGGCGGTGCCGTAGTCGATGGTGCGCTTGAGCAGCTCGTCGTAGGTGAGCGGCTCGGGGTGCACGTCCCGGTGCGTGGAGCTCCAGAGGGCGGGCTCGTTGTCCAGGATGTACATGTTCACGCCGCGCGCGCCGCCGCGCCTGGCGTCCGCGGCCTTCAGCGCCTTCACCCATTCAGAGATGAACTCCGGCGGGGCCTGCACGCTGGTGGCGGTGGGCGCGGCGGGGACCAGGGGCGTGCCGTCGCGGCGCACGCCGTTGCCGCCCGCGGGCTCCGTGTCGTCCTGGGCCTGCTGCGGGCCGAAGTCCGCCACTGGGAAGCCCACGGCGGACGTGTCCTTGGCCACCCAGCCGAGCAGCGGCAGCGTGAGCGCGGACTGCATGTTGTGCTGGCGGTTGGACTCCAGGAAGTCATCCGCGCCGAAGCCCAGCTGCACGTTGCGGAAGTACCAGTCGTTGCCGGTGTTCCACGCGCGCCCCAGCTTCCAGTTGTAGCGGGAGGTGGGGTTGCCGCCCCAGCGGCGGATGGTGGCGCCCAGCTTCCACTGGTGCGTGTCCGTGGTCTCCTTGTTGCCGTCCAGCGCGATGCCGTAGATGAGCGGGCTGATGGGCTTCGCGGGGCCGGAGCAGTCGATGACCATCTTCGACTCGCGGCCGTCGCCCCGGCCCATGCGCCCGCCGCCCGCGGCCCTGGCGGCGGCGATGTCCGGCGACAGCGGCACCAGGGCCACCTTGTCGAAGAGCACCCAGTCGCGGCCCACGTCCTTCGAGGCGCGCATCACCACGCGGTCGAACGGCTCGTTGCGCGGGTTGAGGACCTCCATGGGCACGACGACCTCCGCCCACTCGCGGTCCTTCCGGACGATGAACTCCGGGCTGATCCGCACGTGCGGGAACACCCGGGGGCCCGCCGAGTCCAGGCGCACGTCCAGGAACTCGCCGTAGGCCTCCGGCGCGGTGAAGCGGAAGCTCAGCGCGCCATACGCGCCCGCGAGCTTCGGCTGGTAGAGGATCCACCCGCCGTAGTTGAACATCCGCAGGCGCGCGGGGGCGCTCTTCGGCAGCTCGCGCGGCGCCCACCCGATGTCGTTCCACCCGGGCTTGAGGCCGCCGTCGTAGAGGACGACGGAGGCCGTGGCATCCGCGGGCGCGGGGGCCGCGTCCTTCGCGGGCGCGGGGGGGCCCTGCTGGGCCATGGCCACGCCGGCGCCGCCGCCCAGCACCGCGCAGGTGAGGATGACGGTCCGCTTCCACCGCGCCTGCTTCGCCTTGTCAGCCATGACCTTCACCCCATGCCCCGGAACGAAGCCCGGCACCGCGGAACGACGACGACAGCTCGGCTACAGCGGGACCTCGTCCAGGTCCTTGCGCGGGAAGATGCGCGCGGGGATGCCCACCGCCACGCTGTCCGGCGGCACGTCCTGGAGCACCACGGCGTTCGCGCCGATGCGCGAGCGGGCGCCAATGCGCACCGGCCCCAGGATGCGGGCGCCGGCGCCAATCCAGACGTCGTCCTCGATGGTGGGGTAGCCGTTGTCCTTGGCGGTGCCCACGGTGTTGTTGCCGTAGAAGCGCACGCGGTCGCCGATGCGCGC
The DNA here is from genome assembly GCF_009909145.1 of Corallococcus silvisoli. Lineage (NCBI taxonomy): Bacteria > Pseudomonadati > Myxococcota > Myxococcia > Myxococcales > Myxococcaceae > Corallococcus > Corallococcus silvisoli. Next base: position 122,083 of record NZ_JAAAPJ010000015.1, on the reverse strand, counting down.
GTCCCCGCCGATGACGACGCCCAGGCTGTGCACGAAGTACACGCCCTTGCCCAGCGTCACGTCCTTGCCAATCTCGATGCCCATCACCGCCGTCTGGGCCACGCGCAGCACGTGGTTGACCAGCGGGATGTGGAACGCGAGCGCCGCCTCACGGGCGCGGTTGAGCGCGGTGATGCGGTACGAGTCGCTGGTCAGCACCACCTTGGCGATGGACTTCGCGTCGGACGTGCCGGTGGCGGCCTTGGCCATCTCCAACGCATCCGAGATGAGGGCTCCGAACATGGCTTTCATCCTTGGGGATTTCCCCGGCCCTGCAGGTAGCGCGCGACGCCCTTGGCGACGCCCTTCCAGCCGCCGGCCTCCGTGCGGGCGCCGCGCAGGTACTCCATGCCGTACGCCACGGACGTGCCCGCGAACGCGGCGCCCTTCAGGCCCAGCTTGTCCGCGACGCCCGAGGCCGTGACCACCGCGTTCGTCAGCCGGCGCGACGCCTCCGGCGCCATCACCGCGGAGGCCAGCAGCGGGCGCGACAGGAGGTTCGTCTCGAACAGCAGGCGCCAGGGGTTCACGCCCTTCACGTCCGGGTGCTTCACGGAGACGTGGGTGTCGAACATGCCGTAGCGGTGCGCGCGGCGGATCCACTTCTCGAAGCTGACGTGGTCGCTGCCGTGCAGCACGTAGGCGTCCGGCGCGAAGAGGAACGCGCAGCCGGCCTTCTCCAGGCGCAGGCCCAGCTCCACGTCCTCGGACTGGCCCAGCGTCTTGTCGAAGCCGCCCACGCCCACGTAGTCCGCGCGGGGGAAGGACACGTTGCCGGTGTACAGGTGGTTGCCGCGCGCCTTCGCGCCGGGGACGGACAGCTCCTCCGCCATGCGGTTGTTGAGGTGCGCATACCAGCGCTCGAACAGCGGCATGTCGCCGATTTCGGGGTCCGGCCGGATGCGGCCCAGCACCACGTTGCGCGAGCCGTGCGGGTGGTGCGCCAGGTGGCGCGCGAGGAAGTCGGAGGCCACCTGCATGTCGTCGTCGGTGACGAGGACGGTGGGGGCCTTCGCGGCCAGCACGCCCCGGTGCCGCGCGGCGGCGGCGCCCGCGTTGGCCTGCACCTCCACGCGCAGGGTGTAGGGCAGCTTCAGCGCCAGCAGCGGCCCGCGCACGTCGGTGGCGGAGCCGTCGTCCACCACGACGACCTCGAACTCCTCCGGCGGCAGCGTCTGGCCCGCCAGCTGCTGGAGCAGCCGCGTGATGAGGGGCAGCCGGTTGTACGTGGCGATGACGACGCTGATCCGGGGGGCCGGGGAGTCGGAAGGGCTCATGGCTTCTTCTTCTCCTTCTGTTTGGCCTTGTCGGCGCGCTGCTGCTTCTTCGTGGGACGGGGGAAGGTGACGCTGCCGGCGAAGCGCTCGGGGCCCACCAGCTGGAGGGTCTTCTGGGCGGAGCCGAAGTCCGTCTCACCCAGCGTGATGACCAGCAGGGCGGTGTCCGCGGCGAGCGCCAGCGGGATGCTCGCGGGGTGGGTCAGGAGCGAGTCGATGACCACCACCACCCGCTCCCCCTGCTCCACGCGGCGGCGCACCTCCTGGACCAGGCGCGGCGCTCCGGCGGGCTCGATGCCGGTGGCGTCCACCAGGCGAAGGGGGGGCTCCGGGTAGGGGGAGCCCGCCTCCATCAGCGCCTGGGCCGCGTCCAGCGCGGGGGCGCCCGGGTGGGCCGGGACGACCGCGAGGTAGCTCCAGCCACGGCGGTCCAGCGCGAACCACAGCCGCGACAGCTCCGGTGAGGGCGCGGCGCTCGGGGGCGGGGTCTCCTCGGGGGATGACGGGGGGCTCGAATCGGCGGACATGGGAGCGCGGACGGTATAACGCATCGAGGCGTCAGCGCCCAACGACCCGGGCGGGCGGGCAGCCGAAGGAGCGCGCCACCGGTCTGCTGTCACGCATGACACCCCCAAGGCCCGGGCTCGGACCCGTCATGGCCGAGGGGAGATGGGGACGCGGCGTGTTATGGAAGGCGGGTGCAGAAGATCGGCTACCTGATTCCCGAGTTCCCCGGGCAGACCCACATCTTCTTCTGGCGCGAGTTGCAGGCGCTGCCGGGGAAGGGCGTGTCGCCGGAGCTGGTGTCCACCCGTCCTCCGCCCGCGCGCATCATCAGCCACAGCTGGGCGCGCGAGGCGATGGCGCGCACGGAGTACCTGGCGCCGCCGGGGCCGTGGGGCGTGGCGAAGGCCGCGCTGGAGGTGGCGAGGGCCATGCCCACGGGCTGGGCGCGGTGCCTGGCGTCCATCGCGAGGGCGGAGGGGCTGGACGCGAAGGGGCGCGCGCAGCTGCTGGCGTTCGCGGTGATGGGCGGCCGGCTGGCGTCGCTGGCGCGCGAGCGCGGGTGGACGCACGTGCACGTGCACTCCTGCGCCAACGCCGCGCACGTGGCGATGTTCGCGCACCTCTTGTCGGGCCTCACGTACAGCATGACGCTGCACGGGCCGCTGGACGACTACGGGCCGAACCAGCGGGAGAAGTGGCGGCACTCCCGGTTCGCCTTCGTCATCACGAAGAAGCTCCTGGGGGAAGTGAACCAGGAGCTGGCGGGGAGCCTGCCGGAGCGCATCGAGCTGGCGCCCATGGGCGTGGAGCTGGCGCGCTTCCAGCGCACGGTGCCCTACGAGCCGTGGTCCGGCGAAGGCCCGCTGCGGCTGTTCGCGTGCGGCCGGCTGAACCCGTGCAAGGGGCACGCGGACCTCATCGACGCGGTGGGGATGCTGCGCAAGAAGGGCATCGACGCGCGGCTGTCCATCGCGGGCGAGGACGAGGCCGGCGGCACGACGTACCGCAAGGTGCTGGAGGCGAAGCTCCAGCAGGACGGCCTCCAGGACGCGGTGACGCTGCTGGGCGCGGTGAGCGAGGACGTGGTGAAGGACGGCATCCAGCGCTCGCACCTCTTCGCGCTGGCCAGCCTCCAGGAGCCGCTGGGCGTGGCCATCATGGAGGCCATGGCGATGCGCGCGCCGGTGGTGGTGACGGGCGCGGGCGGCGTGAAGGAGCTGGTGGACGACGGCGTGGACGGGGTGCTCGTGCAGCCGCAGGCCCCGGTGGAGCTGGCGGAGAAGCTGGAGAAGCTGGCGCGCGACCCGGCGGAGGCGGTGCGGCTGGGCGAGGCGGGCCGCCGCAAGGTGGAGCAGCAGTTCAGCAGCGAGCGCAGCGCGGACATGCTCGCGCAGATGCTGGGCGCGCGGCCGTCGTAGCCGCGCGCCGTGGAGGCGCCGTGCGGCTCACCTTCAGCGCACGGCCTTCCAGAAGAAGAGCGCGGTGGCGCGCTTGTTCCGCTTGTCGCCCTTGCCGAAGTACGCGGTCGCCGAGTGCACGAAGTCCGCGCGGTAGACGACGAGGCGGTTGAAGACGTTCTCCACCTCCACGTCCTGCGCCCACGCGTTCGCCGGCAGCTTCGTCACGCCGAAGGCCTGGGTGAGGTTGACGCAGCCAGGAGGGCAGGTGTTGCCGCCCAGGCCCCCGCTGGGGAGGCGCAGGCGGAAGAACGACGTGCCCACGTGCTTCACCGGCGGCTTCGGGTGCAGGTAGATGACGCCCGCGTAGTCGCACAGCGCCAGCGAGTCCACGTGCGGCTTGGCGGTGGACTCCGTCTCTCCCACCAGCTGCACGTGGTTGTGGGACAGCGCGCCCTGGGTGGGGGCCTCCTGCTTGAGGCCGCGCACGCCGGTCTGTTCGCGGATCCACGCCTCCACTGGGGCCAGCTCCTCCGGGGTGAGGGCGTGGGGGGCTCGGATGCCGGGCCAGATCTCCGGGCGCCACGGCGCGCCCAGGGTCCAGTCCTCGCGCGCCAGGTTGCGCTCGTAGACCTCCAGCGCGTTGGGCAGCACGTTCTCCTTGATCCAATAGTCCCGCCCCAGCTTCGGCTTCCGGTAGGGAAGCACGTCGCGAACGGCTGACTCGGGACGCCTGGGTTCCGCCATGACCGACACCGCCTTCCCGCGCTCCGCGGCGACCGGGGCGCGGAGCCCCGGATGCCACGGTGGCGGCGGTTACAGCACGCCTCGGGCCGTGACACCCGCGGCGTCAGGAGGGCGAAACATTTCGAAACAGACCGCGCATGCCTGGCTGCTTCCTTCCGGGGGGGAAGGGCCTCCCGCCGTGACGGGAGGCGCGCCGTGCGGGGCGGGGTTCTCAGGGCACTTCGTACATGGCGACCACTCCATCCGCGGCCGGGCCCAGGCCGAAGGTGGTGGGGTTCTCGATGATGACGGAGCCGGTGTTCTCGATGGTGCACTCGCTGCGCAGCAGCTGGGCCTCTCCCGCGTCCTGGCAGTGGGTTCCGCCCACCCAGGCGAGCGTGATGCCGTGCCTGCTGCCGTCCGTGGAGCGCACCTGCGCCTCGATTTCGTAGTGACCCTGGTTGAGGCTCCAGCTCACGCGGCGGCCGTCGTTGAGCAGCAGCGGCTCCGACCGGACCTTGCGCACCACGGTCACGGGCGTGGAGGCGGTCCGCTCCCCGGCGGACGCGACGAGGTTCGCGGTGCCCACCGACACGGGGGCGAGCGCGCCTGCCTCCACGCGGAAGATGGAGGGATTGGAGGACCCCAGCGTCACGGGCACGTCGTGCAGCACCGCTCCGCTCGCGTCCAGGGCGGAGACCGCCACGGCCACGGGCGCGTTGGGGATGATGAGGCGCGAGGCGGAGGGCATGCGCAGCGTCTCCACCAGCCGGCAGCGCAGGGGCTCCTCGCGACGGACGGGGCCCGCGGTCGCGGAGAGGGTGCCATCCCCGGAGCGGAGGCAGCGCACGCCCGCGGATGCCGTGACGACCGCGAGGTCCGGAGGGGCCACGGCGAACCGGGGCCGCGCATCCTCCAGCACGTCGCCGCCCTGGGTCAGCACCCGGGGCTGGAGGGCGACCTCGCTGGACGACAGCACGTAGCCGGGGGGCTGGAATTCGATCCGCGCGGGGGCACGGTCACAGGCCCCTGCGCACAGCATGAGTGGAACAGTGGGGAGGAAACGCTTCATGGCTCTCCAGGGAGGAGGGAAACCCGCAGCGTCTCGCATCCGCCCCGGAAGCACGCTCACCCGGAAGAGGTAGGGACGCGCGAAAGACGTTCCCCCTTTCGTGCAATCACCCTCCAGGGCCGTCGCCGTCCGGAGCCTCCCGGAATGACCACTGTCTGTCATTCCAACACGCTTCTGTCGGAAACCCCGGCACCCCTGCCCCTGGTGGACACCCGAAAGACAGACACTGGATGCATTCGCGACAGCCAGGATGGAAATCGCCGGGTGGGATAGGATTTCCAGACACTCTTGGTAATTCCAGGAAAAGTTGCTCTGCCGGACCTGGAAAGCTTTGTCATCATGGTTCCTGCACGGAACGCCGCTCGGGGGGCACTCCATGGCTGACAAAGAGATGCAGACGTTCGCAGCGCTGGTCATCCAATTCCGGTCGGGGCTGTTGAAGCACGCCCAGCGCATCCTGGGGAACGCCGCGGATGCGGAGGACCTGGTGCAGCACGCGCTGGACGAGGCGTGGAAGGAGCGGCTGCACCTGCAGGGGGCGGAGGCCTTCCGGGCGTGGACGGGGCGGGTCATCAACACGCGGGCCATCAGCCTCTTGCGGCATCACCGGGCGGAGCAGCGCAAGGCGGTGAACGCGGGCTGGGTGACGGTGCTGAGCGATGATCCGGAGGAGGGGGAGGGTGGGGAGCTGTGGACGTTCATCCAGGAGAAGGACCTGCGCGAGGCGGTGGACCGGCTGCCGCCGCAGCAGCGGGAGGTCTTCCACCTGCGGGCGCAGGGGCGCTCCTACGTGAGCATCGGGGTGCAGGTGGGCCGCTCCACCGGCACGGTGGGGTGGTGGCTGCACCAGGTGCGCGAGCAGCTGCGGGAGCGGCTGCTGCCCATCGCGGAGCAGCGCCGGCTCTCCGTGGGGGCGTGGCACTGACCCACGAGGGGCTCGGGCCTACCCCTTCAGAGGGATGGTTCGCAGGTCGGACCTTGGGTTGATTCCGAGATCCTCATTCCGAGGATCAACGGTAGGTCTCCCCATGAATCTGACCGTGTACCTGCTTCGCGACGTTGTCTCCGACCTCGACCAACTTCAGCGCAAGGAGGGCTATCGCGAGCTGAAGCCCAGCGAAGCGCTCCCCTTTCCCTGCGTCGCGTGGGTGCAGGCCAACAGGCCGACCCCGCCCAAGTGGACCCCCTGGCTGGAGACGGCTTTCAGCGTTGGGGCGCTCCACCTGAAGAACCAGTCGAATTCCTTTGTCCTCTTCCTCAAGGTGGACAAGCGCATCTTCGCGATCACCTTCGGGCATGGCCTGGGGGCCATCGAACGCTCCCTCATCGAGCCGGATTTCGGGTTGAGGGTCACCCTCAACGAGGTGGATCCGGGGGCGCTCGACATGGTGGACACCCGAAGGGTGGACCGGGTCAGCCGTCAGCGGCGGACCCACCTCAATGCGGGAAGAGGGGTGGGGGAGTTCGACATCAGCACGGAGCTCGACTGGTTCCAGAAGGTCAGTGGGCGTCCCCTGTCCACCGAGTTGACGAAGAAGATGGTGGGCGCGGACTCCCTCAAGCTCTCCATGCAATGCACCGTCGCGGAGTTGGGCGAACACTGCCGGACGTTCCTCAAGCAGTACCGCAAGCGTCAGTACAAGAAGCACTTCGGCTTCATCGACCATCTGCGGCCCCTCAAGTCTCGGGATCCGCTCCTGCCGCTGCTGGAAGAGGCGCTGGTCGGCCTGCTGACGGCTGGCTCCCATGAGGGGCTTGCCGTCGCGTTTCCGGAGATGCCCAACGAGCAGATCCTGACCTGGAGCTTGTCGCAGGGGCATCGCTTGAAGGAGTTCGAGGACTTCGACATCGCACAGGTCTTCGCCTTTCTAGACGCCCATCCCGAGGTGCCGCGGGTTCCTCAGAAGATCTGGGTACGCGGCTACAACTCCGAGGGAGAGCAGTTGACGGCGAAGGACAATCTCCACCTGTACCTGGTGGCTCAGGTCGAACACCAGGGCGCGACCTACATGCTGTCCCTGGGACAGTGGTTCCGGGTCGACACGGATTACATCGCCAAGGTGCGCAGGCAAGTGCGAGCGCTGCCCGACATCACGGCGAAGCTCCAGCTTCCGAAGTGGAGCCCCGCCTTCAAGAAAGAGGGGCAGTACAACCAACACGTGGGGCAGACGAAGAACTGGCTCGTGTTGGATGCGAAGCCGTTCTACCCCGAGAGCCACACGGGGAAGATGGAGGTCTGCGATCTGCTCAGTCCGAACCGGGACTTCATCCATGTGAAGGACATGAAGGACTCCGCCACGTTGAGTCACCTGTTCGGACAGGGGAGCGTGTCCGCCATGGTGTTCAGGTCGGAGAGCGCGCACGCGGACAAGGTCCGGGAGCACTTCCACGACCACTATGGACGCGCGAATGACTTCGAGCGCATGAAAGGAGTGCCGCGAGTCGTCTACGCGATCGCCACGTCCCGGCAAGGCTCCCTGGCGGACACGCTTTTCTTCTTCAGTGTCGTCAACCTCCTGGAGCACGTGAAGACCGTGCAGATGGCGGGCTTCAACGTCGCGCTCTGCAGGATTGAACGGGAGAGCCCCGCGCCCTGATGTGCCCGGGCGCGGGGGTCGACAGTTCAGCGCGGCGGTTCGGCGCGGGTCATGTTACCGGCGCGCGTGGGCAGGAGTGACGGGCCCGGGGACTTCTCCTCGGGGAAGGGCAGCGGCGAGGCCTCCGCGCGCAGCAGGGGCAGGCCGTGCGGCTGGGCCTGGAGGAAGGCCACCAGCTTCTCGCGCACCAGGCAGCGCAGGTCGAACGCCTTGCCCGAGTCCGCCGCGCTCACCAGGGCGCGCAGCTTCATGGTGCGCTCGCTCAGGTCCGTCACCTGGAGCCCCTGCACCCTCCCATCCCACAGGCCGTTCGACTCCTGCTCCAGGATGCGCTTGAGCTCCGCGCGCACGCCGGCCACGTCGGTGCGGAAGTCCACGTAGAGCTCCGCGGTGCCCAATATCTCCGGCGACACCTTGCTCCAGTTCTGGAAGGGCTTCTCCAGGAACTGGGTGATGGGGATGACCAGCCGGCGCAGGTCCCACACCTTCACGACGACGTAGGTGAGGGTGATCTCCTCCACCCATCCCCACTCGTTCTCGATGATGACCGTGTCGCCAATGCGCATGGGCTGGGTGATGGACAGCTGGATGCCCGCCAGCAGCGTGGAGATGGACTTCTGCGCGGCCAGACCCAACACCAGGCCCGCGATGCCCGCGGACGCGAGCAGCGACACGCCCACGTTGCGCACCGCCTCGAACTGGAGCAGCAGCAGCGACGCGGCCACCAGCACCACCGCCACCTCCACCACGCGGCGCAGGATGGACAGCTGGGTGCGCAGCCCGCGCACGCGAGCCACGTCCGTGCCCTCCGGTGACTTGGACACCTTCTCTTCCAGGAACCGGGCGGCCCGGGTCAGGAAGCGCAGCAGGAACATGGCCACCGCCACGATGATCAGCGACCGCGCCCCCAGGTCCACCGCCGCCTGCGCGGGCGGGGGCAGCTTCAGGAACCGCGCGCCCGCCGCCGCCAGCACCCCCGCCAGCACGTAGCGGATGTTCCCCTGGCCCGCGGCGAGCAACTCGTCATCCCAGCCGGACTTCGTCATCCCCGTGGCCCGGGCCCCCACGCGCAGCGTCACCGCCTCGCCCAGTCGCCCCAGCAGCCACGCCCCCACCAGCACCCCCGCGAGCCCCAGCCACTGCCACGTCTCCAGCACCCACAAGGGACGCGAGAAGAAGACCGGGGGCAGCATCTCCAGCAGCGGCGAGCCGTGCTCCTGGAAGAGCGTGTCGATGGCGCCCACCGTGTCCGCGCTGAAGACCCACACCGGGCCGCCTGCCGCGTCCACCCGCTCCAGCACGATGTCCTGGGACCCGCGCGACGTGGCCACCTGACCCAGCACCTCGCGGCGCGCGCGCTCCCCCGGCCCCGCCGGCTCCTTCCCGATGCGCGCGAAGTCCAGCCAGAGCGTCCGGTCCAGCACCACCACCAGCCGCCGCGCCAGCCCCAGCCCCTGCTCCGCCTGCTCCGCGGGAGCCAGCCGCGACAGGTCCAGGTACTGCGGCGCCCGGAGCGCGTCCCGAGCATGCGCCGCGTCCAGGAACCCCGCCGCCGTCGCCGCGGGCGTGCTCCGGTCCACGTCCGGCGGAGGCGGCGGCAGCCCCGCGTTCAGCGCGAAGGCCCCCGAAGGCCCCCACAGCAGCAGCAGCCACATCCAAGGCGGCACGAAACGGCGCACGGTGTTCTCCCAATCCTTAATTGATTTGAGAGCAAACAATCACCCTGGAGGTGCGCTGTCCACCCTGGTTGACGCGGAAGGACAAGGGCCGGACGGAGGCCGGGCGGGCAAAAGGGGCCGCTCCTGCCGCGCTGCGTCGTCATGGTAGGTTTGGCACCTCCATGTCCGCTCCTGCTTCGTCGCTCAAGGCCGTCATCGTCGCGTTGTCCGGCAACGTGTTGGTAACGCTGATCAAGTTCATCGCCTTCTTCCTGTCGGGGTCGGGGGCGATGTTGTCGGAGGCGATCCACTCGGCGGCGGACACGGGGAACCAGGTGTTGTTGTTCCTGGGGTTGAAGCGGGCGGCGCGGGTGGAGGACGAGGCGCACCCGTACGGCTACGGCGGCGAGCGCTTCATCTTCGGCATCCTGTCCGCGTCCGGCATCTTCTTCGTGGGCTGCGGCGTCACGGTCTACCACGGCATCCAGTCGCTCCTGCACCCGCACGTGGCGGAGACGGGGGTGGTGACGTTCGCGGTGTTGGGGTTGTCGTTCCTCATCGAGGGGGGGGTGTTGGTGTTCGCGGTGATGGGGGTGCTGAAGCAGGCGGCGGGTGAGCCCTTCTTCCGCTTCGTGAGGGAGAAGGCGGATCCCGCGTCGGTGGCCATCCTGTTGGAGGACGGCGCGGCGGTGCTGGGGCTGGTGCTGGCGACGGCGGGCATCGTGCTGGCGCACGTGACGGGCAACCCGGTGTGGGACGCGATGGCGTCGCTGACGGTGGGCGTGTTGCTGGGGCTCATCGCGCTCTACCTGATGGTGGAGAACCGGGAGCTGTTGTTGGGGCAGTCGGTGCCGCCGGACGTGGAGCAGCGCTTCGAGGAGCTGCTGCGCAAGCGGCCCAGCCTGGCGGACATGCACGACGTGAAGACGCGGCAGCTCACGCCGGAGGTGTACCAGCTCAAGGCGGAGCTGCGCTTCAGCGAGGCGTTCGTGGCGGCCCGTCTGGCGGAGGCGCTGCCCACGCAAGGGCTGCCGCCGGCGGGAGCGGAGCGCGAGCGCGCGTTGAACGACATGGCCCGGCATCTGATCCGCACGCTGAGCGAGGAGATCGACGCGATTGAAGCGGAGATCCGCCGCGCCATCCCGCAGGCGAAGCACATCGACCTGGAGCTGGAGCACCTGACCGCCGCCGCGGCGGAAGCCGAGGAGCTTCGCGCCCGCGTGGGTTGAGGCCCTGTCACGCTGTCTGGCCCGCGTCTGGCGTCACACCGGCCGGCGCGGAGTCCTCGGAGGGCGGCGTGCGCGTCAGGCCCAGCACCTTCTCGCGCTGGGGCCAGGGCCAGGCGCCGGTGACCATGGCCAGCTTGCCCGCGAGCACCGACGCCACGGCGACCTGGAACGTGCAGATGTACGAGATGATGCCCATGTCCCCGAACACCTGGTTCAGGTACGACGCCACCACGCCCACGATGACCAGACACGCGGTGCGGTGCTCTGGCGCATGGGCCCGGTGATACGAGCGCGCCGCCAGGTACACCGTCACCACCAGGTACATCCACACGCCCGTGAACCCGAACCACCCGCCGAAGGCCAGCAGGCCCAACAGCGAGTTGTGCGGATGGAAGCGGTACGTGGGGAACACGAACGCGATGTTGGGCAGCGGGTACGGCTCCAGGAACTCGTGCCCGTAGCCCGTGCCGAACACCGGGTTGGTGTTCCACGTCGCGATGAGGTTGAGGTTCTCGATGTCGCGGTAGTCCAGCTCTCCCTCGGCGTGCTGGCCCTCGATGATGGAGCGGAAGGTCTGCACCGGCTTGAACACGCTGCTGTGCGCGTTCCACCCCACCAGGAAGTACACGACCAGCAGCGGTGAGCACGACAACAGCCCGCGCGTGACGAACTTCTTCAGCGGCGTCCACGGGTTGAACAGGTACGCGGCGGCCAGTGACCCCACGAGGCTCACGTACGCGAGCCGGCGGTCGTTGAAGAACATCCCGATGAACACCAGCACGATGATGATGAGGCCGCGGATGGCATGCCCGGACTTGGGCCGTTCCAGCCAGCGCGCGATGCACACCATCAGCGCGAAGATGAACGTCATCGAGTCCGAGTGGCAGGTCGTGTACTCCACCTCCAGCGCCTGCGCCGGAACGATGACCAGCGCGAAGTACGTGCTCACCGCGGACTTGGTCAGCGCCGCCAGGATGATGGTCTTCGCCACCACCGGCCAGTCCTCCGGCCCGCGCAGGCTGTAGTGGTACATCATCCCCACCAGCGGCAGCACGGCGGCCTGGTGCCACTGCCACAGCGAGTTCTTGATGTCCCCGCCCCGCGCGATGCCCCACACCTCCATCCACATGATGGCGAAGAACGACAGCGCGAGCACCACCACCAGCGGCCGTGGAATGGGCACCACCGGCGGGTCGATCTTCGACTTCGTCGCCCGCCGGTAGATGCCGATGCCAATGGACCCGACGATGAGCCCGTCGATGAGCGGGAAGCGCAGGGCGCCAATGCCCACCAGCTCGTGCATCTGGGTGAACAGCAGCTTCCCGAAGGGAAACAGCGGCGACGGCCAGAACATCGACTGGGGACGCTCGGGTGTGTAGTCCGCCGCGAGCACCAGGTAGAGCACCGTGAGCGCCAGGTAGCGCAGCGGCACCTTCAAGATGACCCACACCACCGTGAAGGCCAGCACCGGCGCCAGTGTGACGATGGGGTCTCCATTACCCACGGCGGCGGCGCCCAGGGTGACGGCGCCCAGGCCCACGACCATGACGATGTACTGGAGCCAGGCGGTGGGGGACGGTTCGGAGGCCATCGGAGCGAGGGGGGAGGCTATATCCCGGGCCCGGGTTGGGATAGATGCGGAAGGCGTATGGCTGGCTCCCGACCCCGCGTCCTCCTGATTGCTGAGCTGTGCAACCCAGACTGGGTGAGCGTCCCCCTGGAAGGCTGGTCCCTGGCCCGCGCGCTGGCCGAGGTAGCGGACGTGCACCTGGTCACGCAGGTCCGCAACCGCGAGAACATCCTCAAGCAGGGGTTGGTGGAGGGGAAGGACTTCACGGCGTTGGACTCCACGCCGGTGGAGCGTCCGCTGGAGAAGGTGGGCGAGGTGCTGCGAGGAAAGGCGGGCGTGGGCTGGACGACGGCCACGGCGCTGAGCGTGCTGCCGTACTACTACTTCGAGGAGCTGCTCTGGCGGCGCTTCGGGGACCGCATCCGCGCGAAGGAATTCGACGTGGTGCACCGCTACACGCCCATCAGCCCCACGACGCCCAGCACGCTGGCGGCGCGGTGCGCGGAGGCCGGGGTGCCCTTCGTGATGGGGCCGATGAACGGCGGCCTGCCGTGGCCCAAGGGCTTCGGGGACGCGCGCCTGCGCGAGCGCGAGTGGCTCAGCTACATCCGGGACGTCTACAAGCTGATGCCCTTCTACAAGTCGACGCGGAAGAACGCGGCGGCGCTGATGACGGGCTCGCGGGCGACGCGCGCGCAGCTGGCGGCGGAGTACCAGGACAAGACGGTCTACATCCCGGAGAACGCCATCGACGTGCGCCGCTTCGGCTCGGCGAAGGCGGAGGCGCCCAAGGCAGGGGAGGCGCTGCGGGTGGCGTTCGTGGGGCGCTTCGTGCCGTACAAGGGCATGGCGATGCTCATCGACGCGGCGGCGCCGCTGGTGCGCGAGGGCAAGGTGCAGCTGGAGTTCATCGGCGACGGCGCGGAGATGCAGAACCTGCGCGCGCAGGTGGCGCGGGGCGGGCTGGAGAACGGGGTGACGTTCGCTGGCTGGGTGAAGCACCAGGAGCTGCAGGGGCGGCTGTCGAAGAACCACATCTTCGGCTTCCCGAGCGTGCGCGAGTTCGGCGGCGCGGTGGTCGCGGAGGCGATGGCGCTGGGCCTGGTGCCCATCGTGATGGACTACGGCGGTCCGGGTGAGATTGTCAGCCCGTCCACGGGCTTCGCCATCCCCATGGGGACTCCGCAGGAGATCGTGGAGCGGGTGCGCGCGGTGCTGGAGAAGCTGGTCGCCGACCCGTCCGTGATTGGACCCATGGGAGAGCGCGCGAGGACGCGCATCTTCAAGCACTTCACCTGGCGGGCGAAGGCGGAGCAGGTGGTGGAGGTCTATCGCTGGGTGTCCGGCGAGCGGGGCCAGCCGGACTTCGGGATGCCGCTGGCGGACTGAGGTCGGGGAGTATTCGGGCCGTCATCCCTCTCGCGAGGGATGGTCGGCCCCGCCGGTTCGACGGACGTTCCAGGTTCCCATTCCGGGAACGAAAGGACGCGTCATGGCGAAGCGGTACAAGACGGGCGACACGTGCGAGGCGACGGGCCGGTATGCCTTCGATGGCTACTCGGACGGCCGTGGTGGACCCCCGGTGACGGCGGAGGAGCGGATCATCCCCCTGAGCCGGGGTGAGACGTTCCCGCCCATCAGGTCCCAGAACAGAGGGGCTTTCTGGACGCTGGTGTGATGCGCGGTCTCCGGCACGGGGCTGCTGCTCCGTGCCGGGACGCGGCTAGTGTTCCCACGCATGAGCCCTGACTCCCCGTGGTTCCGCCGCATCGTCCGTGGCTTCGCGCTGTACGACCTGGCCGTCACGCTGCCGTTCGCCACGCCATGGACGGCGCAGGTGATGCTCTCCGTCATGGGGCAGGTGCATCAAGGGGTGTCATTGGGCGGTGAGGCGATGCCGCCGTTCACGCCCATGCACCTGTTCTTCGTCGCGCTCTTCGGCGTGCTCGCGGTCATCTGGGCGCTGGTGCGCATCACGCAGCCGACCGTGCTTCACGGCGCCATCGACACGGTGGGCCGGGCGCTCGTCGCCACGTGGATGGTGCTGGCCGTCACGCAGGGCGCGTCGCAGGTGCTCATCCTGTTCCTCGTGATGGAGCTGGCGGGGATGGTCGCGCAGGGCGCGGTCCTGTCGCGCGTGTGGCGGCGGGAGGCGGCCCCCGCGCCGGCGCGTTGAAGGGCGGGCTTGCCTCTGCACCCAGGTGCAGGGGTTACGGTTTCTGGCATGACCCCTGACGCCTCCCTGCTTCGCCGTGTCGTCCTCGCCAGCGCGCTGTATGACTTCGTCGTCACCGTGCCCTTCGCCACGCCGTGGACGGCGGAGGTGGTGCTCGCGCAGGTCCGCTCCGCGCACCATGCGCTGTCGCTGGGAGGCGAGCCGCTGCCCGCGTTCACGCCCACGCACCTGTTCTTCGTCGCCCTCTTCGGCACCATCGTGACGCTGTGGTCCGTCGTGCGGCTCGTCCAGCCGACCGCGTTCAACGGCGCCGCCGACACCGCGGGCCGGGCGCTGTTCTCCTCGTGGATGGTGTGGGCGCTCACGCAGGGCGCGACACAGGTGCTGCTCGGGTTCCTCGCGCTGGAGCTGGCGTGGATGTTCGCGCAGGGCGGTGCCATCCTCGCGGGCAGGAGGTGGCGTGGTGGCATCCCCGCGACGGCCCGTTGAGGCAGCGCCCATGCGGATTGGCGAGCTCGCTCGCGCATCGGGCGTGAAGCTGTCCACGCTGCGCTACTACGAGCGCCGCGAGCTGCTCCTGCCGCTGTCCCGTTCGGAGAGCGGTCAGCGGCTCTACGGGCCGGACGCGGCCATCCGCGTGCGCTTCATCCGACGCTCGCAGGAGCTGGGCTTCACCCTGCGCGAGGTGTCCGCCGTGCTCGCCCTGTCCGACCGGCGCGGCATCCCCACCCGCGACGTGGAGCGCTTCGCGGAGGCGAAGCTGCGGGCCATCGACGCGCGCATCGAGGACCTGCGCCGCATGCGACGCGCCATCACCACCCTGATGGTGGAAGGCTTCTGCCCGCCGGACACCGTGTGCCCTGTCCAGGCGTCACTCGGTGCACCTGTGAAGGCGGTGAAGCGGAAGCCCCGGGAGTAGGTCCCACGGGCTTCCTCCGGCTCCGCCACCGGCCCGGTCCTCCGGAGCCTCGCGGGTCCGCGCTTCTTCGAGCACAGGGGCCAGGTCGCCGCCCCGCCCCGCGCCACGGGCGTGCCGCGCGCCTGGAGCGACTACCGCCGCTCCGCCTCATGCGTGCAGCGCGCCTCGGGCCGCGACCGCCGCTCCGCCTCGGGCGTGGTGCGCACCTACTCGCGTGCCGCGCGCCCGGAGCTGCTACCGCCGCTCCGCCTCTCGCGTGGTGCGCACCCATTCGCCGCGCTTCTCCGCGCCGGGGCCCCGCACCATCAGCCACACCTTCCACACGACGTAGATGGGCGCCCACGCCAGGTCCAGCAGCCCGCGCGCGCCCACGCCGGACACCCACCAGCCGCGCAGCACGTACAGCGCCAGCGACGTGAGCCCGAACGACGCCAGCGCGGACGCCGCCACCGCCGTGCCACCCGACAGCCACGCCACCCCGGCCGCCAGCACCGCGCCTCCCACCGTGGCCAGCACCAGCTGACTCAGGGGCGGCACCAGCACGTCCATGGACAAGTCGAAGAGCAGCCCGCTCTTCTGCTTCAGCGCGTCGCTGAGCAGCGGCCAGCCGTGCAGCTTGCGCATCTGCGCGCGGCCGCCCTCCCAGCGCTGGCGCTGCGAGCGGCTCTGCTTCTCCGCCGTCACCATCTCGCCCAGCACCTCCGCCTCCCAGGCGTAGTGCACGCGGTGCCCCGCGCGCGCCAGGCGGATGCCGTACTCCAGGTCCTCCACCACGCTGAACGCGTCGTGCGGCACCTGCTTCAGCACCGCGTGCGTGAAGCACATGCCGTTGCCGCGCAGGCCGCACGACACGCCCATCCGCTCGCGCCCCATGGAGCGCACGCGGTGGAACATGCCCAGCGCGATGGTCATCAGCCGCGTGCGCCACGACGCCGTGGGGTTCATCACCCCGTAGTGCGCCTGCACGCCGTGCGCCCCGTCCTCCAGTCGGCGGGAGAACGCGTGCAGCAGGTTGGCGGACACCACCGTGTCCGCGTCCACCACCACCACCGCGTCCGCGAAGCCGTCGCGCTGGCTGCGCTCGAAGGCGTGCGCCAGCGCGTAGCCCTTGCCGCGCTTCTCCGCGTCCTGGCGCTCCAGCACCGTGGCGCCCGCCTCGCGCGCCTTCTGGGCCGTCGCGTCGGAGCAGTTGTCCGCCACCACGATGATGCGCCGCAGGTTCGCCGGGTAGTCCACCGCGGACAGGTTCGCCACCGTCCGGGCGATGCCCAGCTCCTCGTTGTGCGACGGGATGATGACGTCGAACTTCCGCACCGCGGGCGCCGGAGGCGCCGGCGCCGCCTTCCGCCCGGACAGCAGCGTCAGCAGCAGCAGGTAGCCGCAACCTCCCGCCACCGGCAAGAGGCCCACGCACAGCGCCACGTCCACCCAGGTCCAGACCGTCACGGTGTCACCCCCGCGCGCGCCACCTCCCAGGGCGGCCGCGCGCTTGAACCTTCAGCGTCGTTCCAGCTCCGCCAGCACCGGCAACTTGAGCAGCCGTTCCACCTGCCACTTCTCCAGCACCCGGCGCCGCAGGATGTCCAGCGCCACCGCCGCGAACACCGCCAGCGCCACCCCGCCCACCACGCCCGCGATGGCGATGAGCTTCGGGTTCGGCTTGGACGGCTTCTCCGGAAAGAGCGCCGGCAACAGCACGCTGTAGCGGTGCTTCATGGACGCCTTCGAAATCTCCAGCTCCGTCTGCGCCTGGTCCAGCCGGCGCAGCTTCTCCTGGTGCCGCATCACCACCATCCGCATCCGGTCCGTGGCCACCGCCACCTCCGGATCATCCGGCGTGCCCAGCAGCGCGCCCGCCAGCGGGCCCCCGGCGCCCAGGCTGGTGCCCTCCGTGGCGGACTCCACGTCCGTGCCGCCCATGCGCAGGTACTCCTGGATGAGCGACTGCTCCTCGGAGCGGAGCGCCGTGAGCTGCGGCGTGTCCTGCTGCATCGCCGCCACGCGCTGCTCCAGGTCGACAATCACCGGGTGCTGGGGCGAGAAGACGACGCGCTGCTCGGCCAGCTGCGCGCGCAGCTCCGTGAGCCGGCGGCCGCGGAACTCCTCCACGTCGCGGATGGCGCGGCGCTTGGCCTGCACCAGGAACTTCAGCTGCGCGAGCGCGTGGTCCGTCTGCAAGAGCGCCTGCCGCGCGCTGGCCTGCTTGGGGTCCGCTTCCTTCTTCTTGCGGCGCGCGTCCGCCTGCTTCACCGCGCGCTCCAGGTCCGCGATGGCCTGCTTGATGTTCGCCGCCTCGTTGGCCACCTGGCCCTGGAGGATGTTGACGGACTCGGAGATGGCGCCCATCTCCGAGTCATGGCGCATGTCGAGGAAGTTCTGCGACGCGGCCTCCACGATGTTGAAGGCCAGCTGCGGGTCGCTCCAGTCCACCCCGATGGTCACCGTGCCGCTGCCGCCCTCCGCCATCACGTTGAGGCTGGTCTCCAGCATCGCGATGAGGGCCTCCTCCTTCTCCTCGTCCGTCATGGGAGGAGGCGCCTTCTTCAGGTACTGCTCCTTCGCGCGGCTCAAGGGGGACCGCATCAGGTCCCAGTACTCGATGAGCTTCGCGTTCTTGACGACGGACTTCAGGTTGCCCCGGCTGAGCACCATCTCCCACGCGGCGCGCGTGGGTTGATCCGCCTCCACCGGGATGGACCGGCCCGGGTTCACCAGCGAGGAGATGATGAGGTTGCGGTACGTCAGCATCCGCGTCTCGACGTGGTACTTGCGCGGCATCAGCTTCGCCGCCACGGAGCCCAGGCCGCTCATCACCGCGATGATGCACAGGCCCAGGAACCAGTGCCGGAGGATCGCCCGGCGCACGAAGCCCAGCCCGTCGAACAGGAAGCCCCAGTCGATGAGGTCCGCCGGCGCGTTCGTCTCTTCGCGCTCGGGGACGTACGCCGGGGGCGGGGCGGGGCGGGGCGTGCGGGGGGCGGGCGTCGTCACGCGCTGCTCCGAGGGGCCGCGGCCTTCAGCACCTGGCGCACGCGCTTCTCCAGCTCCTCGGGCGTGAAGGGCTTGCCCAGGTAGCCGTTGGCGCCGGCCTCCTCCGCGTACGCCTTGTCCTCCGGCAGGTTGCGCGCGCTCACCATCAGCACCGGCACATGCGCGATGGCGGGCGTGCGCCGGATGTGTTCGCACACGTCGTAGCCGGACACGTCCGGCAACGTCAGGTCCAGACACACGAGGTCCGGCGGCGACTGGCCCTGGAGGTACTCCATGGCGGCCTTGCCGTTGGGCTGCTCCACCACGTTCTTCACGCCCATCTGCTGGAGCATGTCACGCAGCATGACGCGGAACATCGGAGAGTCCTCCACGAGGAGGACGGTGAGCTGTTGGAGCTCCATCACGTCAGACGCCTTTCCTTCCCTCACCCGAACCCATACCTGGGCACGAGGACGAGCACGCCGTATGCGTACGCCATGTTGAAGAGTGCCACCCACAGGATGGCCTTCTTCATCCCCCGCCACGGATGCGCATCGCGCGCGGCCGCTCCGGGCAGCGCGATGGTGGCAATGAGGACGGAGAGGAGGATGAGCTTCGCCATGGGGGGAGCCTCAGAGGATACCCGTTTTCTGGACTGTCAGTCCCAACGTCGCGGACCACACCGTGCGGGCCGCCTCCACGTCGGGCGAGCGAGTCCAGGCCGTCCGCGTGTCGACCTCCAGGGTCATCCACCGGGACACCGTCCATCCAGCGCCCACCCCTCCCACCACCTGCCGGTCTCCCACCGCCCCGCCCACCGCGAACGCCGACCCCGCCGTCCCGGACACCCGGAGGCGCGGGCCCAACGCCCAGGTGCCGTTCAAGGTCAGGTCGGCCCTCGGGTACACCAGCCCTGTCAGCCGGTCCACGAAGGGCGTCACCCGCGCCGCCAGCCGGCCGTTGAAGTCCGCCACCCGTGACGGCACCCGGTGGGACACCGCCAGCGTGAGGTCCGGCAGGAGCTGAAGCGTCGCGGGGGGCGTCACCTCCGGCTCCGCGCCTCCTACCTGTTGGGTCCGCACCCGCCGTCCCCACGCCGGGGTCTGGTCGGGTGGCGGATCGGTGTCCGCGGGGGCCTCCGTGGCCCGCAGCGAGTACGCCACGCCCACGCCCACGCCCATCTCGAACGACGTGCGCCGGTCCAGCCGCTGCGTCCAGGCGCCGGTGAGCGTCGTCACGGTGGCGTGCGCGCCGGTGGAGAAGCGCGAGTCCGTGAAGCCCACCGTGGTGGCCAGGGTGTGCCGGGGCGCGGGCGTCCAGCCCAGCGACAGCTGCGCGCGCGGGCCGTACTGGAAGGGCACCGCCGCCCGGGCCGTCGCGTCCAGGCCGCCGCTGGCGGAGAAGCCCGCGCTGCCCGACAGCCGCACGCCCCGGCCCAGCCACCCCGTCTCCGCCGCCAGCGTGGTCAGGGACGACAGGAAGAACACCGAATCCGTGCCCTGGGGCAGCGGCTGGATGGGGATGTCCGTCCCCGGGTCCCCCGGCGTGTCGCCGCCCTGGCTCCCGCCCAGGGGCAGGTGGGTGAAGAGGTTCACCTGGCCCAGCACGAACTCCTGGGTGCCGTGCAGGGTGAGGCCGCGCGAGGGCCGCCAGTCGCCCAGCAGGCGCCCCACGTGCTGCACCTCCGTGCGCGGGTTCGTGGTGGCCTCGCGGAAGGAGATGCGCGGCGCGTACTGCACCCGCGCCACCGCGCTGCCGTCGTCGTACTTCAGGCCCACCGTGGGGACGATGTCCATGTCCCCCGCGACGGGCGCGACGGCCGCCCCGGTGGCCTGCGCCTCCATGGAGCGCATGCGGGTGTCCACGCGGGCCGCGGCGTCGTACGTCACGGAGGCGGAGGCCACCTCCAGCCACAGGCTCGCGAGGGCCGCGTCCAGCATCCGGCTACTCCACCACCACCACGTCGCCGGGGCGCAGGCGGAAGGCCGCCGCGCGGCCCTCGCCGCGGATGATGTCCTCGTAGCGCACGCGGATGCGGGTGGGCTGATCCACCTGCGGGTCGTCCCGGCGCAGCACGAAGATGCGGTCGCGGTGGGCGTAGTCGGTGAAGCTGCCCGCGGCGCCCAGCGCCTGGAGCAGCGTCGCGCCCGGGTCCAGCACGTGCGCGCCCACGTTGGCCACCTCTCCCAGCATCGTCACCGACATGGGGCGCGCTTCCTCCAGCGCCACGGTGACGACGGGGTGGTTGATGAAGTCCTTGAGCCGCGTCTGGATCTGCTGCGCCAGCATGGCCGGCGAGTGCCCCGCGGCCTCCACGTCGTCCAGGAAGGTGAGGCTGATGCGGCCGTCCTCGCGCACCTTGGCGCGCGTGGTGAGCGCGTCCTGTCCGAACACGCGCACGTTGAGCACGTCACCGGGGACGATGCGGTAGGCCTCGTCCGACGCGGCGGGCTTCTCCGTGTAGTCGTTCACCCAGGTGTACTGGCCCAGGCCGGTGCACGCGGGGGCGAGCAGGAGCAACCCCGCGCACGCGAGCGCGCGGGAGACGGAGCCGCGGAATCGGGACGGATGGGACGGCATGGCGCTGGAGGTCCTCACGCGGTGGGGGCGGCCGTCACGGCCACTTCGGCGGGAGCCCCATTACCGCGCTGGCGCGCCATGCGCACCACCTGGAGCAGCTCCGCGGGGCGCACGGCGCCGGTGATGAGCACGCCCGCCACGTAGGCGGTCGCCGTCAGCCCCAGGCGAGGCCACGGCGCCACGGTGCCGGACAGGACGCGGTCCAGGGCCACGCACACGGCGCACACCAGGGCCGTCTTCGCCACCATGAGGAGCGAACGCCGGTCGAAGGAGTTCCTTCCCATCCGGCTGAGGAACAGCACCGTGACGATGACCTCCGTGAGGAACATGGACAGCGCGGTGGCGGTGGCGCCGCCGGACGGGCCGATGCGGCCGTACAGCCAGGGGATGAGCGCCAGGTTGAAGAGCGGGTTCACCACCGCGCCCATGGTGGCCGCCAGCGTCACCCACCACTCCTTGTTCGACATGGTGAGCCAGATGCTGCTGACCATGGTGACGTAGGCCATCACGAAGATGGGCGACAGCACGCGCAGGGGCAGCGCCGCGGGTTCGAAGCCGGGGCCGCACATCAGGCGCACCCACAGGTCCGCGCCCAGCACCATGGCCATCATCACCGGCACGGTGAAGGCGAGCACCCCCTCCAGCGAGCGGCGCGTCAGGTGGGACAGCTCCTCCGGGGAGCGGGCCGCGGCGCGCGACATCATGGGCATCAGCACCCAGCCGAAGATGGGGCTGATGAGGAAGGTGAGCCCCGCGATGCTGAACGCACCGCCGTACCAGCCCACCTCCTCCTTCGACGCCAGCTTGCCCAACAGCGACATGTCCGTGCGCCCGTTGCACGCGAGCGCCGCCGCGGTGAGGAAGAACGGCAGGCACGCCTTCATCACCTTCTTCGTGGCGGCGAGGTCGACGCGGAACTTCAGGCCCAGGTGCTCCTTCGCCAGCTTCCAGCTGATGAGGAGCTTCACCGCTTCGGACGCCACCATGGGCACGGCCAGCCACTGCAGGCCCACGCCCAGCGCGGCCATCAGCGCCAGGCCGCCGCCCCATACAATCTTGGTGATGACGTTGGACACCGACAGGCCCGCCACCTTGCCCTTGGAGTGCAGCAGCGCGGCCATGGAGGCGTTGATGACGATGAGCGACTGGGCGAGCGCGAACCACTGCACCAGGTGCTGCACCTCCGGCGGCTCTCCGGTGTGGTGGAGCACCAGCGCCAGCGCCACCATCAGGATGAGCGTCATCCCCAGGCGCAGCAGCATGGTGGTGCCGAAGAAGTCGCTCGCGTGCTCCGGGCGGACGGGCACCTCCTTGCGGATGTACGTCTCCAGGCCCAGGTTGGTCGCGACGAAGAACGTGGCGGCGAAGGCCTCCGACCAGTTGAAGTAGCCGAACGCCTCCGGCCCCAGGTAGCGCGGCATCAGCGCGCGGATGCCCAGCGCGATGGCGTACGTCACCATCAGCGAGCCCCCCAACTGCAGGGTGCTGCGGACCGCGCCGCGCACTTCGTTCGCGCGCGCGCCGTCGTCGGCTTCAGCGGTGGAGGAGGTCTGACTGTTCACGGTCATGGAGACGCGGGCCTTCGAAGGCTGCTTCGCACTCAAGGGGAGGAAGGCCCGCCCCATGGAAAGACAAACGGGCCCGGCGCGTCAACGCCGGGCCCGGAAAGACACCCCCGGTCGCTAGCTTGCTCCGCGGCCGGTGATGACGACCGGCACCGTCTGCAGCAGCAGGCGGAGGTCGCCGGTGAGGCTCCAGTGGTCGATGTACTGCATGTCCAGGTACATCCACTGCTCGAAGGAGATCTGATTCCGGCCGGACACCTGCCAGATGCAGGTGAGGCCCGGGCGCACCGACAGGCGGCGGCGCTGCCAGGTCTCGTACTTGGCCACCTCGCTGGGCACCGGCGGGCGGGGGCCCACGATGCTCATCTCACCCCGGAGCACGTTGAGGAACTGGGGCAGCTCGTCGATGGAGAACTTGCGGATGAAGCGGCCGATGCCGGTGATGCGCGGATCGTTCTTCATCTTGAAGACGGGGCCGGTCTGCTCGTTCTGCGCGGCCAGGCGCTCCTTGAGCTCCTCCGCGTTCACCACCATGGAGCGGAACTTCAGCATGTAGAACGGCTTGCCGTGCTGCCCCGTGCGCAGCTGCTTGAAGAAGATGGGGCCGCGCGAGGTGAGCTTGATGGCCGCCGCCACCACCGCGAACAGCGGCAGGAGCGCCCACAGCGCCACCGCGGACACGGCGATGTCGAACAGGCGCTTCATCGCCATCTGGTGCGGCTTCGGGGCCACCGCGGCGAAGTGCAGGTAGCCGTCCGCCACCGCGCGGGACTCCACCGGGCGCGCGCGGTCCAGGCGGAACGAGTGCGCCGGCAGCGCGAACGGCACGCCGAAGCGCTCGGCCAGCTTGATGGCGGCCTGCATGGACTCGCCCTGCTTGAGCGTGTTGCCCGCGATGTAGACCTCGCTCACCGGCAGCGTCCGCAGCAGGCGCTCCAGCTCGTCCGCGGGCCCCAGCACCCCGGCGGGCAGGCTGTCGCCGGAGGCGTGGTCCTCCGGGAAGCGCACGTAGCCGAGGATCTTGTGGCGGCCCCGCTTGAGCAGGTCCTCGCCGGTGTAGCGGCCCATGGCGCCGGTGCCGACGATGAGCACCTCCTCCGTGGGCGCCTCCTGCGAGGCCACCTGGCGGAAGACGCCCAGGCGCAAGAGCAGCGCCACCGGCCAGAAGATGAACAGCAGCGGCGCCAGGCCCACGTGCGCCGCGGCGGGCATCGCCAGCTCCAGCACCGCCTGCATCGTCACGACGGCCAGCGTGGTGACGGACACCAGCGCCACGTGGTCCAGCTTGCTGCGCTCGGCGAAGCGCGAGTCATACAGACACAGCGCGGTGCCCGTGATGAGCCACACCAGCACGGCGGTGGTCACCATGCCCGGCAGCTCCCAGCCCGGCGGGTACGTCAGCCCTCCGCGCATCCACGCCGAGCCCACCAGCACCGCCACCAGCAACACCACGTCCACGGTGAGGTTCAGCTTCGCCGCGAAGCCAGGAGCCAGGCGCGGCGGGTCGGTGACCTCGGTCGCGGTCATCTTCCCCGTCGCCGGGGAAGCCTTGACCTCGGCACTTGCAGTCGCACTGCTCATCGTGTCCACCCCCCTCTGCTTCGACCCGTCGGGTTTCGCAGAGGATACCGTCAAGGCTAGAAAAGTTTAATCAGGAGGAAATGCAAGACTGCCAAATTGTGCGTCGCGGCGCAACCTGGGTTCAGCAAGAAATACACGACATCAGGTAAATCCTTGAACAACCGCGACAGCCCTCTTTTTGCGAGCCTTTCCAGAGATGGTGACGTCGGACCCGGAGAGGGGATCGCCAGGGGTGTGTTGGAGGTCGCGGCCGGCGCTTTGACTGCATGTACGATGCCGGTCTGACAGGTGGTCGCAGGCCCCTTCACCGGGGTGGGTCATGGCGGAAGTCATGAGGGATTCCCAGGGGTTGGGGGTGAAATTCCAGCCGCTCCACGGCGGTGTAGACGTTGCAGCGGCCGTTCCTTGAGAACGCAGCGAGCGTTATGCCGGCACGCAGGGCCAGGTCGATGGCCAGCGAGCTGGCGGCGGAGACGCTGACGACGACGGGGATGCGGGCGCGCGCGGCCTTCTGGACGATCTCGAAGCTGGCGCGGCCACTGACGGCGAGGACGGTGGGGGCGGCGGGGAAGGGCGGGGCGGGCAGCCGGCGAGGGGCGCGCACGGCGCCGGCGAGCACCAGGGCCCCCACCACCTTGTCCACGGCGTTGTGGCGGCCCACGTCCTCGTAGGCGGCGAGCAGCCCGCCGTGGGCGTCGAGCGCGGCGGCGGCGTGGAGGCCCCCGGTGTGTTCGAAAGCGTGCTGGATGGCGCGCAGGCGTTCGGTGGCGCGGGCCACGGTGTGGGCGGAGAGGACGGGGCCGGGCGCGACGGGGGCGCAGGTGGCCATCAGGTCGTCCACGTCGCGGCGGCCGCACACGCCGCAGGCGGAGGTGGTGAGGGTGCCTCGGCGGGTGGCGTCCACGCGCTCCAGGTCGAGCACCGCGCCGGCGGCGGGGACGACCTCCAGCACGTTGCCGTAGCCGTCTTCACCGGGGTGGCCGCAGTGGAAGAGGCTGCCCAGGTCCTCGGCGTCCTGGAGGATGCCCTCGGCGAAGAGGAAGCCCACGGCGAGCTCGCGGTCGTGGCCCGGGGTGCGCATGGTGGTGGCGACGGTGTCGCCGCTCACGCGGATCTCCAGGGGCTCTTCCACGGCGATGCGGTCGTCCTCGGTGGCGCGGAGGGCGTCGCCGTCGAAGCGGCGCACGGCGCGGTGGGTGACGCCGCGCGGCTCGGGGCCCCGCGCGGGCGCGGCGACCGGCTCCGCGGAGACGGGCGGGGCATGGGCGTGCTCGCGCATCCACGCGAGCACGAAGTCCGCGACGGCGCTCGCGTCGGCGGGCAGCCGCTCCAGGTGGGCCAGGGCGGGCGGAGGCGCGGGCGCGTCCGTCACCAGGGCGAGCACGCCGGGACGCGAGGCCGCGAGCGGCGCGTCCAGCCCCTCACGCCACACCTCCAGCTTCGGCAGCGGTCCGTCCTTCCAGCCCTCCACGAGCACCAGGTCCACGAGGTCCGCGTAGCGCGCGAGCCGCGCGGAGGACAGGGCCTCCTGGGTCGTGAGCTGCGTGCCGTCCGGCGTGGCGAAGCCCACGAGCACCGCGCCCGCGGCCTGGAGTCGCGCGGTGTCGCTGCCCGGACGGTGGAGCGGATGTGCATCCGACGAGTGCTTCACGCACGCCACCCGCAGGCCTCGCGAGGACAGCGCCCGCACCAGCTGCTCCAGGAGCGTCGTCTTGCCGGCGCCGGACCAGCCGATGATGCCGAGGGCGGGGGGCGGCTTCACGCGGCCCCCACGGCCTGGAAGTCCGGTTGATCAAAGAGCTGCACGTCCACGCACTCGCCCTCGGCGAAGTCGGCGCGGCCCGCGGGCAGCACGGCCCAGCCCCGGGCGGCCACGTTCTGGAGGATCTGCCCCGCGCCCTGTGGCCGCAGCCGGGCCCACGGCTCGGCGCCGCCGTCGCGCGCGTCGAGCGCCGCGACGGTGACGAGGTAGGTGAGCCCCGCCTGCTTGTGACGTCCCTCGGAGAGGCGGGCGCGGGTGACGCGGCGCTGCTCGAGCACGCCCTGGTGCTTGAAGAGCAGGGGCCGCGCGAATTGATCGAACGCGACCGTGGCGGCGCCCGGATTGCCAGGCAGCACCACCACGGCGGTGGTTCCCAGGCGGGCCACGGCCACGGGCTTGCCCGGCTTGAGGGCGACGCCATCCACGACGAAGTGGGCCCCCATCCGGGCGAGCACGCGCTTCACGCAGTCCTTGTCGCCCACGGAGGCGCCGCCGGTGGTGATGAGCACGTCCACCTGGGGGGCCAGCTGCTCCAGCCGCGCGCGCAGCTCGGCCTCGTCGTCGCGCGAGCGGGCCAGCTGCGTGACGTCCGCGCCGGCCTCGCGCGCGAGCGCGGCCACGAGGATGCGGTTGCTTTCGAAGACCTGGTGCGGCTGCGCGGGCTGCCCCGGAGGCACGAGCTCATCCCCGGTGGCGATGACGGCGACGCGCGGCGCGGGGCGCACCAGCGCGGTGGCCTCCCCCAGGGACGCGAGCACGCCCAGCACGGTGGCGTCCACGCGCTGTCCGGCGGAGAACAGCGGCGCGCCGGACCTGACCTCCTCACCGGCGCGGCGCAGGTCATGGCCGGGCTCGACGTGGAGGAAGAGGTCCACGTGGGCGCCGTCATCGGTGGCGCGCGCGGCCTCCTGGCGGATGACGGCGTCGGCGCCGGGAGGGAGCGGGGCGCCCGTGAAGATGCGCGCGGCCTCGCCGGGCTGGAGGGCGCGGCGGGGGAGGTGGCCCGCGTAGACGGTGTCGACGACGCGCAGGCGCGCGGGACGGTCGCGGTTGGCGCCCCGGGTCTCCTCGGCGCGCACGGCCCACCCGTCCATGGCGGAGTTGTCGCAGCCGGGCAGCGCGCGCGAGGCCGCGATGCGGGTGGCGAGGAACCGTCCATGGGCTTCCATCAATGGAAGATGTGCGGGCGCCGCGGGCGCGATGGCTTCGAGTGCGGCCATTCGCGCGGCGGAGAGGGGAGTCAGCGGCATGCGTCCAGAGAGGGGAGGCGGAACTCTACGACGTGGGGCGCGGCCCTTGTCCACGGCGAGCGTGGGATTCGCGGCTGCTCCCTCCCCCCAGGACCTGGCGAAATCCCAGGAGTGGCGTGTTTTCTTGGAGGTTGGGACAGGGAGTGCACGAAGGGAAAGCTGTGTAGGGTCCCGCGGACATGGACGGATCCGCGACCTTTCCCGACGTGACGCTGGCCATCCTGGCGGGGGGGCAGGGGACCCGGCTGGGTGGGGCCGCGAAGGGGCTGCTGACCGTGGAGGGGCGCACGACTCTTGAACGGCTGCTGGCGCTGGGGTCGCATTTCGCGGACGTGGTGTTGGTGGCGAACGCACCGGAGCCCTACGCGCGCTTCGGGGCGCGCACGGTGGCGGACGCGGTGAAGGGGAAGGGCGCACCCGGCGGTGTCCACGCGGCCTTGGGCGCGGCGCGCACGCCGTGGGTATTCGCGGTGGCGTGCGACATGCCGTTCGTCACGGAGGCCGCGGCGCGGGTCGTGCTGGACGCGCGAGCGGAGGACGTGGACGCGGTGTGCTTCGAGCGCGAGGGACGCTGCGAGCCGCTGCTCGCGGCGTACCGCGCGGGGCTGGTGGCGCGGTGGGGCGAGGCGCTGGCGGAGGACCCGTCGATGCGGCGCGTGCTCCTGCGCTTCCGCACCCGGACGTTGCCCGAGGCCGCGTTGCGCGCGGTGGATCCACAGCTGCGTGCGCTGGCGAATGTGAACACGCCGGAGGACCTGGTGCGCTACGGCGTGACGCTGCCGGCGCGCTGAGTGGCGGTTGGCGGACGGAGGGCGGAGGCGAGTGACGGTGGAACCTCGCCGGGACGCGGTGCTGCTGGCGGACGGAAGTGTCGCGCGGAACGCCGCGCGCCGCCGTGACGTCGCGGCAACATGGCGCCATCACGACGGTTCCGGCGGCGTCACCATGAAGCGCGCATAGGGGGCGTCCGGTCGGGGCGCGCGCTCCGGCGCTCCCTGCCCCAGCACGGGCAACGGGAAGCTCAGCGGCCTTCCATCCGAAGCCTCCGTGTTCCCCTCCACCTGCGCCGCGCCCAGCCCCTGGCGCTGGCCCTGGAACGTCGCCTGCGGATCCCTCGCGGAGACCCGGCCCGCCTGGATGATGCCGAACCTCGCGGCCACCGCGCCCACCGTGGACAGCGTGTCCGCCATCACCTGCTTCCACCGCGCGCGTCCCGGCAGCACGTCCACCCCCAGCCCCGCCAGCGAGCACGTCCGCGACAGCGCCCACAGCGCTCCCGCCGCGCCCCCGCGCAGCGGCCTGCCCACCTCCACCACCCGCCGCGCCTCCAGCTCCACCGCCTCGCGGGTGAACGCCTCCGCCACCTTGCCCGCCACCCGGAAGCGGCGCAGCACCCGCTCCTCCGCGTCCGTGTGCGGGAACAGCGACAGCAGGCTCCCGGCGCTCGCCGTCGCGGAGGCCATGAAGAACAGCGGCAACACCCGGCCCACCTGCTGCCACAGCGGCACCGCGGTGTTGCTCACCAGCACCGCCGTGTAGCCCGCGAGCGGCAGGCCCAACGCCGCGCCCACCGCGCCCGCCGCGCGCCCCAGGCTCCCCCACGCGCCCGGCCGTCGACGCAGCGCCAGCGCCGCCGTGTTCGCCGCCCCCGAGCCCGCCAGCACCCACGACCCCATGCTCATGGGCGACGTGGGCCGGAACACCCGCAGCATGTTCAGGAAGCGCGACGGACGGCCCAGGTCGTGGATCAACAGCCCCGCGCTCACCAGATCCCCCGCCGTGGCCACCGTGTGGCAGCGCCCCGCCAGCCGCTCCAGCCCCCGTCCCCCCAGGTGCTCCAGCGCCGCGCCGAGCACGCTCGCCGCGCCCGCCACCCCGCCCACGTAGAAGTACGCGGGGACGGACCAGATCCACAGCGGCTCCTTCAACACGGGCAGGCCGTAGTAGCTCGGGGCCTCGGCGCTGTCCGGCCCCGACCGCGAGGGCACCGTGGCCAGCACCTCCGGCCCTGGCTTCGGTGGCTCCGGATCCTTCACCCGCTGCTGGGCCCCCTCGCCTTCGAGGATGCCCGCGCGCGGGTCGATGTTCCGCCCGTCCGCCTTGCGTTGCAGCCGGTCCAGCAGCGTGTCGTCGCTCATCCGCGCCCCTCCCGCCCGAACACCGCCGCGCCCACCGCCACCGCGACCATCCCCACCGCGCCCGCCGCCACGGAGGCCCAGGCGCGCAGCGCCTTCTTCGTCGGCGCCACCGGATCCGGCGGCAGGTTGTAGACCTCCGGCTTGTCCAGCAGCAGGAAGAACGCGTTGAGCCCACCGGTCCCGGGCTGGCTCTCCGCGTCCTTGCCGTACAGGTACGCGTCCGTCACGCCCTGGCCATGCAGCGCGCGCACCCGCGACTCCGCCCGCGCGTGCAGTTCGTCCAGGTCGCCGTACTGGATGGACGCCGTGGGGCACGCCTTCGCGCACGCGGGCGTCTGGTCGTCGCCGATGCGGTCGTAGCAGAGCGTGCACTTCCACGCGCGCCCGTCATCCTCGCGCCGGTCCACCACGCCGAACGGACACGCGGACACGCAGTAGCCGCAGCCGTTGCACACGTCCGGCTGCACGTACACGGTGTCGAACTCTGTCCGCACGATGGCGCCCGTGGGACACGCCTCCAGGCATGCCGCGCGCTGGCAGTGCTTGCACACGTCCGACATCATCAGCCACGAGAAGTCCCCCGCGCCCGACGTCTGCCCCTGCAGCGGTGCGGGCCGCTCCACGAACGCCACGTGCCGCCACGTCGACGCGCCCAGGTGCGCCGTCTGGTCGTACGACATGCCCGTGAAGTGGAAGCCGTCGTCCGGGAGCTGGTTCCACTGCTTGCACGCGACCTCGCACGCCTTGCAGCCGATGCAGAGCGTCGTGTCCGTGAAGAACCCCTTGCGGCTGCCCATGCGCCTACTCCTTCTCCCCGGGTTCCTGTGCTTCCGAGTGGTCCACCGGGCCCGGTGGTGACACGTCGCGCGGCACCTCCGGCACCGTGAGCGGCGGCGGCCGTGCCCCCGCCGCGGCCCGCTCACCCGTGCGCAGCCGCCCCGCCTTCAGGTCCGCCGTGAACACCTTCGACTCCTGGATGTCCACGTTCTGATCCGCGACGAAGGACGTCAGCTCGTTGGCCGCGTCGCCCCGCACGCGCCCGGTGACGCCCCAGTGGTACGGCAGGCCAATCTGGTGCACCCACGCCCCCTTCACCCGCAGCGGGCGGAGGCGCTCGGTCACCAGCGCCCGGCACTCGATGTCCCCTCGCGCCGTGAGGAGCGTGCACCAGCCCCCGTTCGCCAGCCCCTTCTCCCGCGCCAGCTCCGGGGAGATTTCACAGAACATCTCCGGCTGCAGCTCGCTCAGCCACGACAGCCAGCGCGACATGCCGCCCGCGGTGTGGTGCTCGGTGAGCCGGTACGTCGTGACCAGATAGGGGTAGCGCGGGTCGCCCCAGGCCCGGTGGTAGGGGTTGTCCCCGCGCCTCCACTCCTCGCGCGTGGGGCTGCACTGCTGCGCATGGAGCGGGTTGGGCACCACCGACTCCATGGGCTCGTAGTGCGTGGGCAGCGGCCCGTCCATCAGCCCGCTGGGCGCGAAGAGCCAGCCCTTGCCGTCCGCCTGCATCAGGAAGGGATCATTCCCCGCGAGGGTCGCGAGCCCCGTCGCGCCCTCGGGCGGCCGGTACTCCGGGGGCCGGTCCGCGATGAAGTCCGGCACGTCCTCGCCCGTCCACCTCCGCGCCTCCGCGTCCCACCACACGTAGCGCTTGCGCTCGCTCCACGGCTTGCCATCCACGTCCGCCGACGCGCGGTTGTAGAGCAGCCTCCGGTTGGCGGGCCACGCCCAGCCCCACTCGGGCGCCACCCACGTCTGCTCCTGTCCGGGCCTGCGTCGCGCGGGCTGGTTGACGCCGTCCTGGTAGCAGCCGGAGTAGATCCAACAGCCGCACGCCGTGGAGCCGTCGTCCTTCAGCGCCATGAAGCCGTCCACCGGCTGGCCGTCCGCCACCGTGTACCCGTTGATCTCCTTCAGCACCGCCTCCGCGGAGGGCTCCGCGTGCGGCCCCCGCGTGGGGTAGTCCCACGTCAGGTCCAGCAGCGGCGCGTCCTTGGGGTCCGTGGAGCCCGCGTGGAGCCGCCGCAGCTTGAGGCCCAGGTGATAGGCGAAGTGCAGCTCGCTGCGCGTGTCCCCCGCCGGCTCCACCGCCTTGTGGTGCCATTGCAGCAGCCGCTGCGTGTTGGTGAAGCTGCCGTCCTTCTCCGTGTGCGCGGCGGCTGGGAAGAAGAACACCTCCGTCTGGATGTCCTCCGTGCGCACCTGCCCGGCCTGGATTTCAGGCGCCGTGCGCCAGAACTCCGCGGTCTCGATGAGGGTGAAGTCGCGCACCACCAGCCAGTCCAGCTGGCGCAGCCCCTTGCGCTGGAGCGCCCCGTTCATGCTGCCCACGGCCGGGTTCTCCCCCATGACGAAGTAGCCCTGGAGCTTCCCGTCCGCCATGTCCGCCACCGTCTGCATGTGCGAGTGGTTTCCCGTCAGCCGGGGCAGGTGGGCGAAGAGGTAGTCATTGGCCCGCGTGGCCTTGTCTCCGAACCACGCCTTGAGCAGCGACACGGCGTACTTGGGGAACTCGCTCAACCAGCCGCCGCCGGACGTGTTGTCGCGGAGGTACTGCTCCAGCCGGTCCTGGGGTTGCGCGCGCGGCATGGGCAGGTAGCCGGGCAGCAGGTTGTAGAGCGTGGGGATGTCCGTGGAGCCCTGGATGGACGCGTGCCCGCGCAGCGCGAGGATGCCGCCTCCGGGCCGGCCGATGTTGCCCAGGAGCAGCTGGAGGATGGCCGCGGCGCGGATGTACTGCACGCCCACCGAGTGCTGCGTCCAGCCCACCGCGTA
Source organism: Corallococcus silvisoli (assembly GCF_009909145.1). Lineage (NCBI taxonomy): Bacteria > Pseudomonadati > Myxococcota > Myxococcia > Myxococcales > Myxococcaceae > Corallococcus > Corallococcus silvisoli. The sequence continues at coordinate 90,295 of NZ_JAAAPJ010000015.1, read as the reverse complement.
GCAGAACGCGCTGGTGCGCTCGGGGTTGGAGTTGGCGCACAGCGTCTCCGCCACCTGGAGGAACAGCGCCTCCGGCACGCCGCACACCTGCGACACCACCTTGGGCGTGTAGCGGGAGAAGTGGCGCTTGAGCAGCTGGAACACGCACCGGGGATGCTGGAGCGTGGGGTCCTGGTGCTCGTCGCTCGGCGCCCCCCGGTGCTCATCCCCGCCGCCGCCCGCGCCCGGTTCGTCCGTCAGCTCCTTGTGGCCCGCCGCGGGCACCACGCCCTCCGCGCCCTGGTACTGCCAGGAGAGCGGGTCGTAGCGGTTGTCCTTCGGCTGGAAGCCGCTGAAGAGGCCCTCCAGGTCCTCCGTGTCCAGGAAGTCCTCGCGGATGAGCGTGGCCGCGTTGGTGTATTGCACGACGTAGTCGCGGAAGTAGCGCTCGTGCTCCAGCACGTAGTGGATGAGCCCGCCCAGGAACGCGATGTCGGAGCCCACCCGGATGGGCGCGTACAGGTCCGACACCGCGCTGGTGCGCGTGTAGCGCGGATCCACGTGGATGACCTTGGCGCCCCGGGCCTTCGCCTCCATCACCCACTGGAAGCCCACCGGATGGCACTCGGCCATGTTGGACCCCTGGATGAGGATGCAGTCCGAGTGCTGCAGGTCCTGCTGGAACGTCGTGGCGCCCCCGCGGCCGAACGTGATGCCCAGACCGGGCACCGTGGACGCGTGTCATATTCGCGCCTGGTTCTCCACCTGCACGACGCCCAGCGCGTTGAACAGCTTCTTGAGCAGGTAGTTCTCCTCGTTGTCCAGCGTCGCCCCTCCCAGGTGCGCCATCCCCAGCGTCCGGTTCAACCGCTGGCCCTTCGCGTCCGTCAGCTCGAACGTCGCGTCGCGCGTGCGCTTCACGCGCTCCGCCACCCGGTCCATCGCCTCTTCCAGCGGGATGGGTTCCCACCGCGTCCCGCCGGGGCGGCGGTAGAGCACCTGCTGGACGCGCTGCGTGCCCGTGACGAGCTGGAAGGTGGCGGCCCCCTTGGGACACAGGCGCCCCCGGGAGATGGGCGAATGCGGGTCGCCCTCGATGTCGAGGATGCGCCCTCCGCGCACGTGGACCTCCTGGCCACAGCCCACCGCGCAGTACGGGCAGATGGACTTGACCACGGTGTCCGCGGACTTCGTGCGCGGCTCCAGCGCGCGGCTGCGCGCGGACATCGCCGTGTCCCCCAGCGCCCGGCCGTCCCCCCGGGCGAGCTGCCGCAGCACGGGCCAAGCGTTCAACAGCTCACGGAACTTCAAGGCCGCTCCTCCGGGAGATGCGCGGTCCACCGCGCGTCCCCAAGATGGGGACGCGCGAGGGCGGGGACCAGTGCCGGGGAGGCCCGGGCTTCCGTCCAGCAACCCCTAGGAACGAGCCGGCGGGCAGGCATGAGCGTGCGCGCCCCCAAGAGGCGGAGCGGAAATGCCGGGCGTGTCGGGGAGCGAGTGGAGACCCGCATGACAGACAGGACCCCCCTCATCTTGCTGATTGAAGACGAGGAAGACATCCGTGACGCGGTCGCGACATTGCTGGAGATGGAGGGCTACCGCGTCGCGCAGTGCGTGCACGGCGAGGACGCGTGGTCGTGGCTCCAATCCCACCCGCGTCCGTCGCTGGTGCTGCTGGACCTGATGATGCCGGTGATGGATGGCCAGGCGTTCCTCCTGCGGTTGTCCCAGGAGCACCTGCTGCGGGGCGTGCCCATCATCGTGCTCTCCGGCAGCCCCTTCCGGCCGCCGGGCGCGGTGGCCTACCTGCGCAAGCCGGTGGCGGTGGATCCACTGCTGGAAGCAGTGCGCCACTTCCTGCCGTCATCCGAGGAAGGACCGGAAGGACCTCACACGTCGTGAAACATGTGTCGCGAGGGGCGCTCCGAGCCCATCAGGGACTCGCGGTGGGGCGTGACCTGTGGAATCCTCGTGGCCCGTCAGGTTCCCGCCTGGTGGATTCCCCCAATCAAAGGACGACGCTAATGCCTCCTGGCATGCTGGAACTTCCCGAGGACGTCGCCCGCGACCTGGAAGCGCGCCTTGCCGCGACCACGTCGGAGGACACGAGCCGGGGTCTGTTCTTCCTGGGCGTGCTGGACGCGGTGCGCTTTCTGGGCGGACCCCAGGCGGTGGCGCGCTGTCTGGAGCAGGTGGGCGAAACCGCCGACTTCCTGCCCATGCAGACCTATCCCTTCCCGCGCTTCCTGCGGCTGTCGTACGTGGCGGCCGAACAGCTGTCGCCGCTCGTCGGAGGCCATGAGGCGGCGCAGCGGCAGATTGGCACGCAGGCGATGCTGGACTTCCTCAACTCCATGTTCGCGCGCGACTTCGTGCAGCAGGCGGGAGGCGACCCGAAGCGGCTGCTGGAGCTGATGCACTCCGGTTACCGCACGGCGCTGAACTTCGGCGAGCGCACCGTGGAGTGGACGGGCCCCACGTCGGGCCGGGTCGTGATGAAGCGCTCGTTGATGCCGGTGCCGTACAACGAGGGCATCCTCCAGTCCGCGCTGGAGGTGACGGGCGTGCATGACGTGCAGGTGCGCGGCAAGGCGCAGTCGCTGGTGGACGCCATCTACGAAGTCTCCTGGTCGTGAGCCGCGCGAGCCCCCCGCCCTCCTGGAGGGCACGGGGGCCGGTGGCGCTCGCCGTCGCGCGCGGGGCTCAGGCCAGGGCGCGGCGCACGAGGCGGTAGGTGCCCTCGGTGGTGGTGCCGTAGACGAGGTGGGCGGCCAGCGCGCTCAGGTGTGACTTCGCCGGGACCTTGTGGGGCGGCGGGGCGAGGCGCAGGAGCGGCACCGCCAGCTCGTCGCCGAAGAGGAAGAGGCCCAGGCCGAAGCCCACGCCGAACAGCTTCCCCGCCAGCGGCGCGCGGCCGTGCAGGGCGCCGTGAAGGGCCCCCCACAGCGTGCCGTAGCCCCAGTGCACGGCGTTGCCCGCGGCCTTCTTCCGTTCGCCCTCCAGGTGCACACCCACGGGCTCCGCCAGCTTGCGCGCGGCCACCTCCGTGGCGGGCTCCCGCGCGGATGACTGTGAGCTGTCCTCGTCCTTCGACTTGCTCCACTTCGCGATGAGCGCCTGTGACTGGTTCATCGCGAAGGTGCCCACGGCGCCGCCCACCGCGCCCATGAGGACGTCCTTCCAGATTGAGCGCCGCTCCTCGCGGGCGAACGGAGGGAGGCGGTTCCAGCGGATCATGGGCGGTCCTTTCGGTGTCGGGGGGGACGGCTTCAGCCAGACGCGGTGCTCCGTCCGGCCCTGTCCTCCGGCGGTGGAGGGCGGGGGCTGTGCGTGCTTCCTGGTCCATAGGGTGGGGTGGCCCCGGGCCGGGTGCATGGCGAAGAGAGGGAGGGCGAGGCCCGCCTCGACCCTGGCATGAGGGGCGGCCGGGCGGGCGGGCCCCCTGCTGGACGGTTTTTCCGGAGGCTCGCGGCGTGCCGGGGCTCTCTGGAGGGCCCACCTGTGAAGGAGGGGGGCGAAAGCGCATGGCACGTCGCGAGGACTTGAGGGGACAGGTGGCCATCGTCACCGGCGCATCGAGTGGCGTGGGCTGGCAGTCCGCGGTGCGGCTGGCGGAGGCCGGGGTGAGGCTGTGCGTCACCGCGAGGCGGCAGGCGGCGCTGGAGGCCTTGCGCGTGGAGGTGCTCCAGCGCGGCGGCGAGTGTCTGGTGTCCGAGGGCGACGTGACGGTGGCGGAGGACGTGGAGCGGGTGGTGCGCGAGTGCGTGGCGCACTACGGCCGCGTGGACCTGCTGGTGAACGCGGCGGCGGTGCGGTCGTACGGCTTCTTCGACCAGCTCCCCTGGGAGCACCTCACGCGCGTGTTCGACGTGGCGTGCTTCGGCGCCTTCCGCTTCGCCCGGGCGGTGCTGCCGCACTTCCGCGCGCGCGGGCACGGCCATGTGCTCAACGTGCAGTGCCTGCTGTCGTCGGGGGCGGCGCCGCTCCTGTCGGCGTCCGCGGCCGCGAAGCACGCGACGCTGGGGTGGGCGCGGGCGCTGGAGGTGGAGCTGGCCGGCACGGGCATCCACGTGTCCAACGTGCTGGCGCCGTCCCTGGACACGCCCCTGTTCGACCACGCGGCGACGACGCTGGGACGCATGCCCGCGCCGCTGCCGCTCACGTACGACGTGGACCGGGTGGCCAGGGCGGTGGTGCGGAGGGCGCGGCGTCCAGGCCGCGCGTCGGTGCCGGTGTTCTTCCTGGGGCGATGGATGCCGTGGCTCGACCGGCTGGCGCCGTCGGTGGGCAGGGCGGTGCTGGGCCGCTTCGGCGCGCGGCCCCGGATGACGCGCGCGCCGCCGCACCGGCCCGAGGGCAACCTCTTCTTCCCCATGGAGGAAGGGGTGGGGCCTCGGGGCAGCGTCCCTCCGACGCCCGCGTGGCTGCGCTTCACGGCGACGCTGGGGCTGGCGGTGCTGACGGGCGGTGCGGTGCTGGGCGCGCGGAGCCTGGCCCGCGTCGCGCGCTGAGGCCGGGGCGCGATCAGGAATTCCAGCGCGGTCAAAGGAAGGGGCTGTCTGGGCGAAGTGTCAGGCGGCGGCAAAACATCCTCGCGTTGCGGCGCTCTTTGATTAGAAGAGGCGTCGCATGCGTACCGGGAAGGGTCGGCCGGGCGCGAACGTGAGGAGCAACCTCGATGCGTGGAAACAGCAAGTGGACGGGCCTGGCGCTGGTGGCGGGGCTCGCGGTGTCGGCGGAGGCAGTGGCGGCGGATGGCAACCTGGACAGTGACCCGGGCCGCTCGTCCTCGTTCGGTCAGCAGGGCCAGGTGGTCGTCAGCCAGGAGCTGAATGGCTTCCTGGGCTACAACACGGCCTCGGAGGTGTTCCTGGTCCGGCTGGAGCCGTCGGCGGACTACTTCCTCCAGCAGAACCTGTCCGTGGGCGCCTCCGCGCTCGTGGCCTTCGGCTTCGGTGACTCCACCGTCGTGGGCCTGGGCGTGCTGGGCCGCGTGGGCTACCACCTGCCGCTCAACGAGCGCGTGTCGTTCTGGCCCAAGGCGGGCTTCGGCGTGCAGTTCGCCCACGTGCCGGGCGCCAGCGACGTGAACTTCGTCCTGGATTTCAACGCCCCCATCCTGTTCCACGTCGCGCCGCACTTCTTCGTGGGCGCGGGCCCGCAGGTGCGCGCCCTCATCAGCCAGCGCGTGGGCAGCCTGGGCTCGGAGCAGGGCAACTTCTCCGGCAACGACGTGACCATCGGCATCAACACCACGGTCGGCGGCTACTTCTAGCCTCCCGCCTTCTCCGGCACCCTGGGCCATGGGCCCGGGTGTCGGGGAAAGCAGGACCTGGGACGTAGGGCGGTCTGGATTGACGTCCCGGGTTGGATGTGTTGGGTTGGAGCTCGCCATGTCCGTGCTTCCGTTCGTCTCCCGGCTGCCCGCGTTCGCACCCCTCCATCCGCTGGGTCGGGGTCCGTTGGGCGAATGGGTGTCCCTGGTGTGGCCGCTGGAGCAAGGCCCCGGGGTCGCGCGCCCGCTGGTGGTGAAGACGTTCCTGCTGGCGTCGGGGCTGGCGCCGGAGACGCGGCGTCCGTTGGAGGAGGCGCTGGCGCGGGCGGTGCCGCTGCGGCATCCGGGCATCGCGCGGCTCCACGGCTTCCAGGTGGATGCGCGCGACACGCTGACGGTGGTGTCGGACTACGTCCCCGGCTGTTCGCTGGCCACGGCGCGAAGGCGGGTGGTGGGGCGGGGCGGGCGGCTGTCGGAGGCGTTCGTGTGTCACGTGGGCGCGGAGGTCGCGGGCGCGCTGCAGGCCGCGCACGCGTCGCGCGTGGTGCACGGGGACGTGTGCGCGCACCGCATCCGCGTGGGGCCTCGGGGCGAGGTGACGCTGACGGACTTCGGGCTGAGGCCCGCGCACCGGCTGCTGCGCCGGTTCACGTCGCCCTCGCGGCCGGACGTGGTGGCGCCCGTCGCGGAGGACGCGGGCGGCGCGTCCGCGGAGGCGCGGGAGGACCTGCGCGCCCTGGGCCGGGTGTTGTGGGAGTTGGTGACGGGCCGCCCCGGGGGCCCGGAGGATGCCGGGGACACGGCGGCCTCGTGCGACGTGTCTCCCGCGCTGCGGGACGTGCTGCGGCCGTTGCTGCGGGATGCGCCCGTCGAAGGGGACGCCGGTGCGCGGCTCCAGGCGGACCTGCGCGCATGTCTGGAGCGCGGCGGGACGTGCCACGGGCGCGAGGACGTGGTGCGGGAGCTGGCGGCGTTGCCGGGGTCGGGCCCGCTGTCGCCGGTGGAGCTGTACGTGGGCGCGGCGTCGGTGATGACCGCCTCCGTGCCGGTGCGTGAGCGCGCGCTGAAGTCCTGAGCGGGCCGCGGATGATCCGCGTGCGGGCTCGCGCGGTCGTTCCCCCGTCGGAGTGACCTGTAGGGTAGCCAACGTCCTGCGTCCTCGCCGTGCGAAACGCGACGGGACGGGATGGAGGCGCTGGTGGCTGTCGTCATGCCGCGCCCACAGTCGTGCCCACCTCCGGCGTGAGCAGTCGCGGAGGCCCGCCGCGCTGGACGGAGGAGGGCATGGCACCGCTGTTCCACCCTGGGACGGACTCATGGCTGCGCGCGCTCATCGCGCTGGCGCTGGGGGTGCCCGCGGTGTCGTTGGCGGGGCTGTTGCTGCTGGCGCGCAACCCGCTGGGCCGTGGCTCGTTCGCGCCCCGGGAGCAGCCCATCCCGTTCGACCACCGGCACCACGTGGGCGACGAGGGCATTCCGTGCGGCTACTGCCATGACGGCGCGTGGCGCTCGCCCGTGGCGGGGGTGCCTCCCACGCAGCGCTGCCTGGGCTGTCACGCGCAGGTGTGGAACGAGAGCGCGAAGCTGGAGCCGGTGCGCGCCAGCGGCTTCGACGGCATGCCCCTGCGGTGGAACCGGGTGCACGCGCTGCCGGACTACGTCTGGTTCAGCCATCAAATCCACGTGAACAAGGGCGTGGGCTGCGTCACCTGCCATGGGCGCGTGGACACCATGGCGGCGGTGCAGCAGGTGGCGCCCCTCACCATGGGCTGGTGCCTGGACTGCCACCGCGACCCGACGCCCTGGCTGCGCCCGGTGTCCGAGGTCGCGAACCTCACGTGGCGCCCTCCTGGCGACGCGCGCGCGACCGGCCGCGCGGTGCAGGCCGCGCTCGACGTGCACCCCCGCACGGATTGCAACACATGCCACTTCTGACCGGCCCCGCATCGCTGGAGGTCCAGGACACGTCCTCGCCAGACGGGGCCCCGCGCGCGTGGCGGAGCCTGGAGGAGTGGCGCGCGGGAGGGCCCGGCCACGAGGCCGTGTCGCGCGAGCATCCCGAGGGCGCGGCCCTGGCTCCCGAGGGGCTGGCGCGGCGCACCTTCCTCCAGATGGCGGCGGCGTCGCTGGCGGCGTCGGGCTTCACCGGGTGCTTCCGGCAGCCTCCGGAGAAGATCCTCCCCTATTCGAAGCCGCCGGAGGGACTGACGCCCGGCGTACCGCTGCACTTCGCCACGGGGCTGGAGTGGAACGGGCGCACGGTGGGGCTGGTGGTGGCGAGCCATGAGGGGCGGCCCACGAAGGTGGAGGGCAACCCGTCGCACCCGGCGAGCCTGGGCGCGGCGGGCGTCTTCGAGCAGGCCGCGCTGTTGGGCCTGTACGACCCCGCGCGGGCGAGGACGGCCCGGCTCCAGGGCGTGGAGGTCGCGTGGAGCACCGTGCGGGATGCGCTGTTGAAGCAGGCCTCGCGCGAGGACGGAGGCGCGGGGCTGCGCTTCCTGGTGGAGCCCACCGGCAGCCCGCTGGTGCAGGCGCTGCATGCGCGCATCCAGCAGCGCTTTCCTCGGGCGCGCATCATCCCCTGTGGCGCGGCCCTGGCGGACGGGCGCGTGGAGGGCACGCGGCTGGCGTATGGACGGCCGCTGGACGTGGTGCACGACGTGGGGCGCGCGGTGGTGGTGGCGCTGGACGATGACTTCCTCGCCACGACGGAGCCCGGCCACCTGCGTGCGGCGCGGGACTTCGTGAGGGCGCGCGGCCCGGAGGCGATGAACCGGCTGTGGGTCGCGGAGAGCACGCTGACGCTCACGGGCGCCTTCGCGGACGCACGGCAGCGGATGAAGCCCTCGCAGGGCGTCGCGGTGATGGTCGCGCTGGCGGCGGAGGTGGGCGCGGGGCTCGCGGGCCCGGGTGCCACGGCGGGCGCACCGGCGCCTGGAGCGGGAGCCGGGCTCGAGCGCCCGGGTTCCACGGCGGGTGCACCGGCGCCTGGAGCGGGAGCCGGGCTCGAGCGCCCAAATGCCACGGCGGGCGCACCGGCGCCTGGAGCAGGAGTCGGGCTCGAGCGCCCGGGTTCCACGGCGGGCGCACCGGCGCCTGGAGCGGGAGCCGGGCTCGAGCGCCCAAATGCCACGGCGGGCGCACCGGCGCCTGGAGCGGGAGCCAGGCTCGCGGACCTCCGCGTCCCCGAGGGCGCGTTGACCGAGGCGCAGCGCGCCTGGGTGCGCGGCGCGGCGAGGGACCTGCTCGCGCACCGGGGACAGGGGCGAGTGACGGTGGGGGCTCGGCAGCCCGCGCTGGCGCATGCGCTGGCGTTCGCGGTGGACGAAGCGCTGGGCAACGCGCCCCGGTTGGTGGAGCCCGTGGCGCTCCCACCGGGAGGGCCCGAGGCGCTGACCTCGCTGGTGGACGAGCTGCGCGCGGGACGGGTGGACACGCTGATCATCACCGCGTGGAACCCGGTCTACACGGCCGCGGTGGACGCGGGCCTCCAGGAGGCGCTGCCCCGCGCGCCCTTCCGGCTGTACCACGGACTCCACGAGGACGAGACGGCGGCGCGCTGCCCCACCTTCGTCCCCGCGACGCATCCCTTCGAGTCCTGGCGCGACGGCCGCGCCCCGGACGGCACCGCGTCGCTGCTGCAACCGCTCATCGCGCCCCTGTTTCCCGGCGCGGTGCAGGAGGTGGAGGTCCTGGCCGCCTTCGCGGGGCTGGAGTCGCGGAGCCCGTACGAGCTGCTCCAGTCCCTGTGGCGCGAGCGCTCGGGTTCACCTCCGGACTTCGAGGCGCGGTGGGAGGCGTGGCTCGCGGACGGCGTCATCCCCGGCACCCAGGCACCGCCCGCGCGGGCCGCGCTGGACGCGGCGGCGGTGGTGGCCGAGGCGCGCCGTGCGCCAGGGGCGGCAGCTCCAGGGCTGGAGCTGGGGCTGGTGCTGGACTCGCGGCTGTACGACGGCCGCTTCGCCGGCAACGCGTGGCTCCAGGAGCTGCCGGAGCCGATGACCAAGCTGACCTGGGACAACGCCGCGCTGCTGTCGCCCGCCACCGCCCGGACGCTCGACTTGGAGAAGGGGGACGTGGCGCGGCTGGAGCTCTTCGGGCAGGCGCTGGAGGTGCCCGTGCTGGTGCTCCCCGGCCAGCCGGACGACACCGTGACGCTGGCGCTGGGCCAGGGCCGCGAGCGCGTGGGCCCGGTGGGCCAGGGCGTGGGCGTCAACGCGTACCGGCTGCGGCACCGGGACGCGCCCTGGGGCGCGCCGGGACTGCGTGTCACGAAGGCGGGCCGTCACCACGCCCTGGCGCTCACGCAGGAGCACTGGAGCATGGAGGGCCGCGAGCTGGCGCTCCAGCTGCCGGACGCGGCCTTCCGCGCGCGGCCCGGGGCCTTGAAGTCCCTCCAGGAGGAGGGTGAGCGGCTGTACCCGCCGGTGCCCGCCTCCCGGAGGAGCGAGCGGCACCAGTGGGCGATGGCCATCGACCTGCACCGGTGCACCGGATGCAGCGCGTGCATGGTGGCCTGCCAGGCGGAGAACAACGTGCCGGTGGTGGGACGCGACGGCGTGCTCAAGAGCCGGGAGATGCACTGGCTGCGCATCGACCGGTACTTCCTGGGCGACCCGGACGACCCGGGCGTCATCACCCAGCCGGTGGCGTGCGTGCACTGCGAGGCCGCGCCCTGCGAGTACGTGTGCCCGGTGAACGCCACCGTCCACTCGGACGAGGGCCTCAACCAGATGGTCTACAACCGCTGCATCGGCACGCGGTACTGCTCCAACAACTGCCCCTACAAGGTCCGCCGCTTCAACTACCTGGAGTACCAGCAGCGCGAACCCCTGGCGGGCCTGCGCCAGAACCCGGACGTGACGGTGCGCTCGCGCGGGGTGATGGAGAAGTGCACGTACTGCGTGCAGCGCATCGAGCGGGCCCGCGCCGTCGCGCGCTCCGCGCACCGGGACGTGCGCGAGGGCGAGGTGCGCACGGCCTGCCAGCAGGCCTGTCCCACGGAGGCCATCACCTTCGGGGACCTGCTCGCGCCGGAGTCGGAGGTGCGCCGGAAGCACCAGGACCCCCGGCACTACAAGCTGCTCAACACGCTGGGCACCCGGCCGCGCACGGTGCACCTGGTGCGCCTGAAGAACCCGGCGCCGAAGGGGGGCGCATGAGCGCGGCGGATCCACAGGTGCCCGCGCCCGGGGACCCGCTCACGGAGCACCCGCTGCTGGAGGGGCACCACTCCGACCGCGAGTACAGCGAGTCGTTGCTGGCGTACGTGCACCAGCCGCCGCGACGCGGGTGGTGGGCGCTGCTGGCGGTGGGGCTGGCGGGCACCGCGCTGCTGACGGTGGCGGTGAGCGTCACGCTGCTCGTGGGCGTGGGGACGTGGGGCAACAACATCCCGGTGGCGTGGGCGTTCGGCATCACCAACTTCGTGTGGTGGATCGGCATTGGCCACGCGGGCACGCTCATCAGCGCCATCCTGCTGCTGCTCCAGGAGAAGTGGCGCGGGTCCATCAACCGCTTCGCGGAGGCGATGACGCTCTTCGCGGTGACGTGCGCGGGGCTCTTCCCGCTGCTGCACCTGGGGCGGCCGTGGAAGTTCTACTGGCTGGTGCCGTACCCCAGCAGCCTGAGGGCGTGGCCGCAGTTCCGCTCGCCGCTCACGTGGGACATCGCGGCGGTGAGCACGTACCTCACGGTGTCGCTGTTGTTCTGGTTCCTGGGGCTGCTGCCGGACCTGGCCACCGCGCGGGACACGGCGAAGACGCCCCGGGCGCGCTTCTGGTACGGGCTGGCGAGTCTGGGGTGGCGCGGGTCCGCGCGGCACTGGCGGCAGTGGCGCACGGGCTACCTGCTGCTGGCGGGGCTGGCCACGCCGCTGGTGGTGAGCGTGCACACCATCGTGTCCTTCGACTTCGCGGTGTCGCAGCTGCCCGGCTGGCACACGACGGTGTTCCCGCCGTACTTCGTCGCGGGCGCGGTGTTCAGCGGCTTCGCGCTGGTGCTCACGCTGCTCATCCCCGCGCGCAAGGCGCTGGGCATCGAGCACGTGGTGACGCCGCTGCACCTGGACAACATGGCGAAGGTGCTGCTCGCCACGGGGTGGATGGTGGCGTACGGCTACATCCAGGAGCACTTCTTCGCCTGGTTCAGCGGGAACCCGTTCGAGATGCACGCCACGCAGGCGGAGTTCTTCGGGCCCTACGCGCCGCTGTTCTGGATGCAGGTGACCTGCAACGTGCTGGTGCCGCAGCTCTTCTGGTCCTCGCGGCTGCGCACGAACGTCGGGGTGCTGTGGGTGGCGTCGCTGCTCATCAACGTGGGGATGTGGACCGAGCGCTTCCTCATCGTGGTGGCGTCGCTGAGCATGGACTTCCTGCCCTCGTCCTGGGCGCCGTACCGGCCCACGTGGGTGGACTGGAGCCTGCTGGGCGGCACGGTGGCCTTCTTCGGCACGGCGTTCCTGCTGTTCCTCAAGCTGGTGCCGCCGGTGTCGGTGAGCGAGACGAAGGAGCTCCAGCGCGAGGTGGACGCGTCGCTGCGCTTCCGGCGGGAGCACGAGCGCCCGAAGGGCGGTGCTCCATGAGCCTGCACTGGGTGCTGGGGGAGTTCACGTCCAGCGAGGCGCTGGTGGTGGCGCTGAAGGACCTGCGCGCGCGGGGCTTCGCGCGGCTGGACGCGCACACGCCGTTCCCGGTGGAGGAGACGTTCGAGGCGCTGGGCTTGAAGCGCTCGAGGCTGCCGCTGCTGACGCTGGTCGCCGGGTTGGGCGGCGCGGTGCTCGCGTACGTCACGCAGTGGTTCACGAACGCGGTGGACTATCCGCTGGATGTGGGGGGGCGGCCGTTGCACAGCGCGCCCACGAACCTGCCCATCACGTTCGAGCTGGGCGTGTTGAGCGCGGCGCTGATGGTCTTCGGGGCGCTGATGGTGATGTTCGGCTTCCCGCACGTCACGCACCCGGTGTTCGACGTGGAGTCCTTCCGCAGCGCGTCCGTGGATGGCTTCTGGGCGAGCGTGGCGGTGGAGGCGGAGGACGCACCGGCGGCGGAGGCGGCGCTGCGCGAGCTGGGGGCGCGGCACGTGTCGGTGGTGGTGGAGGGGGCGCGATGAGGGGGTGGGGGCTGATGGCGCTGCTGGGCGGCCTGGCGGCGTGTGACGACACGGACCCCATGGCCTCGCAGCCGCGCGCGGAGGCGTTCCGGGAGAGCGCGTTCTTCGAGGACGGCCGGGCGATGCGCCCCCTGGTGCCGGGCACGGTGGCCCAGGAGTGGAGGGCTCCGGCGCGCGAGGACCCCACCCGGCGGCAGGGGCTGGCGGCCGGAGGCGGGTGGATCCGCGCCGTGCCGGTGCCGCTGACCCGCGAGCTGCTGGAGACGGGGCGCGCGGCCTACGACACCTGGTGCGCGGTGTGCCATGGGCTGACGGGGGACGGGGACAGCCTCGTCGCGCGGAAGATGCCGCAGCGCCGGCCGCCCGGGCTGTTCGTCCCCCACGACCACGCGACGCAGGAGGTCTACGGCATCGCGGAGGCGGAGGCGCCGTACACGGGCACGCGGGCCGTGGCCGAGCGCGTGGGCCCGGGGGCGTTCCCGCTGCCGCGCGAGGTGGACGGGTGGGGGGCCGTGCGGGACACGCGCGGGAGGTCCGACGCGGGGACGCCTGGCGCTTCCGCTTCCATCCAGGGGATGGGCGACGCGGGAGTGCCGGTCGCGTGGGGGGCACCCCACCGGCCTCCGCGCATCCCCGGTGCGCCGGAAGCGAGCCAGGTGACGTCGGCGGAGTCGGCGCGCGCCCGGCAGGTGGCGCTGGTGGGGCCCCGCGGCATCGCCATGGAGGGGCGGCTGGACGAGCGCTCCGCCACGGGAGACCTGCCGCATCCGGTGGGCTTCTACTTCGCCGTCATCTCCGAGGGCTTCGGCGTCATGCCGGCCTACGGCGCGCAGCTCTCCACCGAGGAGCGCTGGGCCGTGGTCGCGTACCTGCGCGCGCTGGGCCGCAGCCAGCGCGCGCCGCTCTCCGCCGCGCCCGCCGACGTGCAGGCGCGACTTCGCCAGGAGGTCCACGCCCCATGACGGCCCCCGTGCTTCCACGCTTCGAGGGAGGGCAGCGCGCGCTGACCATCAGCGCGGCGCTGGGCGTGGGGGGGCTGGCCGCGACCGCGCTCGGCGCCTTCCTGGACGTGCGCGACGCCCTGGCCGGCTACCTCTTCGGCTTCACCTACTGGCTGGGGCTGTGCCTGGGCGCGCTGCTGCTGCTCGCCACCTTCCACGCGGCGAAGGCGCGCTGGCCCGTGGTGCTGCGCCGCGCGCAGGAGGTGATGGCCGCCACCGCGCCGCTGTTCCTCCTGCTCTTCGTGCCCCTCGCGCTGGGCCTGCGGCACCTGTTCCCGTGGGTCGAGCCCCCGGCGGACCTGGGGGCGCACACGCTGCACGTGCTGGAGCATCGGCGGCCCTACAACAACGTGCCCTTCTTCCTGGGGCGCGCGGCGCTCTACTTCGTCACCTGGGGAGTCGTGGGCCACCTGCTGCACCGCTGGTCCTTGCGCCAGGACGCCACGGGCGACGTGCGCTGGACCTTGTGGCAGCGGCGGCTGGGCGGGGGCTCGCTGCCCGCGCTGGCGCTCACGTTCTCCTTCATGACGCTGGACTGGATGATGTCGCTGGAGGCGACGTGGCAGTCCACCATGTACGCCGTCCACGTCTTCTCCGGCGCCTTCGTGGGCGCGCTGGCGCTGCTGGTGGTCGCGGGCGTGGCCACGCGCGACACGCTGCACTTCGGCAGCCTGCTGTCCCCCGGCCACTACCACCGCCTGGGCACGCTGATGTTCGCCTTTGTCTGCTTCTGGGCCTACATCGCCTATTCGCAGTTCATGCTGATCTGGGTCGCCTCGCTGCCAGAGGAGGTGAGCTGGTACCGCGTCCGCCTGGAGGGCGGCTGGGGCGTCCTGTCGCTGCTGCTGGTGCTGGGCCACTTCGTGCTGCCCTTCGCCTTGCTGCTGTCGCGCGAGCTGAAGGCGCGGCCTCGCATGCTCGCGGGCGTGGCGCTGTGGCTGCTCTTCATGCACGCCGTGGACGTGGCGTGGCTGCTGTTCCCCTCGCTCTTTCCGGAGCGCGTCACCTTCCCCTGGACGGCGCTCACCGCGTGGGTGGGCGTGGGCGGGCTGTCCGTGGCCCTGGCCCTCTGGTGCGCGCGCGGCACGTACCCGGTGCCGGTGGGAGACCCGTACCTCGTCCACTCGCTCCAGGTGCGCCCGCCATGAGGGAGACCCGGCCACCGCCTCCTGAGATGGAGCGACTGCCCACCGCCTGGCTCATCCGCGTGGGCGCCGTGGCGCTCGGGCTGCTCGCCGCGGCCAGCGTCGCGGCCTGGGGCCTGTGGGTGTACTGGCGGCCCGCGTCCGAGAACCCCCTGCCCGTGGCCCCGGGCACCTGGCAGGTGGGCATGGTCAACCAGGCTCCCTTCACGTTGGACCGGCGCGCGGACGTGTTGAAGGCGGAGCAGCGCGCGAAGCTGGACGGCTATGGCTGGGCGGACGTGGACGCGGGCCTCATCCACCAGCCCCTCGAAGCGGCGATGGAGCAGCTCCTCTCCAGCCCGGACGGGGAGGGCGAGCGATGAACGAGCTGCTGCGCCGCCTGTTCTTCCTCCCCGAACAAGGGTCCACCTTCGCTGTCCAGGTGGATCACCTGCACTACGCCCTGTTCCTCACCACGCTCGCGGTGGCGGCGGGCATCGGGGGCGTCGGCGTCGTCTTCCTGGCGCGCTACCACCGGCGCACGGCGACGGACCCCACGCCGCGCATCGTCGCGCCCGTGTGGCTGGAGGCGCTGTTCATCGGGGTGCCGCTGTCGCTGTTCCTGCTCTGGTTCGTGCTGGGCTTCCGGCAGTTCGTCTGGGTGATGAGCCCTCCCCGGGACGCGCTGGATGTGTACGTCACCGGCAAGCAGTGGATGTGGAAGTTCACCTATCCCGGAGGCCCCAGCGCCATCGACACGCTGGTGGTGCCCGCGGGCCGCCCGGTGCGGCTGCTCATCACCTCGCGCGACGTCATCCACTCCTTCTACGTGCCGGACTTCCGCATGAAGCGCGACGCGGTGCCCGGCCGCTACACCGACCTCTGGTTCGAGGCCCCGAAGCCCGGCCGCCACCCGGTGCTGTGCGCGGAGTATTGCGGGCTGGACCACTCGCAGATGCGCGGGGAGGTGGTGGTGCTGTCGCCCGCGGACTTCGAGTCCTGGCGGGACGCGCAGCGAAGCAACATCCCCGTGGCCGCCCTGCCCGGCGCCAGCACCCGGCCGCGACCGGAGACGATGGCCGCGAGGGGCGAGCACATCGCCGCCACGCAGGGCTGCCTGCAATGCCACACCGTGACGGGCGCGCCGCACATCGGCCCCACGTGGCTGGGGCTGTACGGACGGAGGGAGCCGCTGGAGGGCGGCGGCGTCGTGCTCGCGGACGAGGCGTACCTCACCGAGTCGATGATGGACCCCCTGGCGAAGGTGGTGGCCGGCTACGCGCCCGTGATGCCCGGCTACCACGGGCGCCTGAGCGCGGAGGACTCCGGCGCGCTGGTGGAGTTCATCAAGTCCCTGCGTCCCATGCGCCCGGGCGTCACCGCGGCGGAGGAGCCCGTCTATGTCCCCACCGGCCGCTGAGTCCTACCTGACGGACGGCCGCACCTTGTGGTCGTGGCTCACGACGCATGACCACAAGCGCATCGGCCTGATGTTCCTGGGGCTGACGCTGAGCTTCTTCTTCCTGGGCGGGGTGTTCGCGCTGGCGCTGCGCATCGAGCTGCTCACCCCGGGCCGCACCATCATGGGGCATCTGGCATACAACCGGATGTTCACGCTCCACGGCGTCACCATGGTGTGGCTGTTCATGATTCCGGCCATCCCGTCCGCCTTCGGCAACTTCCTGGTGCCGCTGATGATCGGCGCGAGGGACGTGGCCTTCCCCCGGCTCAACCTGGCGTCCGTCTACCTCTACGTGCTGGGCGCCAGCGTCACGCTGTGGGGCATGTTCGAGGGCGGCGCGGACACGGGCTGGACCTTCTACACCCCCTACAGCACCACCACGGGCACGGCGGTGCTGCCGGTGCTGCTGGGCGTGTTCATCATCGGGTTCTCCACCATCCTCACCGGGCTCAACTTCATCGCCACGGTGCACACGCTGCGGGCGCCGGGCCTGACGTGGATGAAGCTGCCGCTGTTCGTCTGGGCCATCTACGGCACGTCCATCATCCAGGTGCTGGCGACGCCCGTGCTCGGCATGGTGCTGGTGCTCGTCGCGCTGGAGCGGGTGGTGGACGCGGGCATCTTCGACCCCGCGCGCGGCGGCGACCCGCTGCTCTTCCAGCACCTGTTCTGGTTCTACAGCCACCCGGCCGTCTACATCATGGTGCTGCCGTCCATGGGCGTCATCAGCGAGGCGGTGAGCGCCTTCAGCCGCAAGAACGCCTTCAGCTACCGGATGGTCGTCTACTCCACGCTGGGCATCGCGTTCGTGGGCTTCTTCACCTGGGGCCACCACATGTTCGCGTCGGGCCAGTCCACCTTCGGCTCCGGCGCGTTCGGCGCGATGTCGATGCTGGTGGCCATCTTCACGGCGATCAAGATCTTCTCGTGGATGGGCACGCTCTACCGGGGCTCCATCGCGATGGAGGCCCCGCTCTTCTACACGCTGGGGTTCATGTTCTTCCTCTTCTTCGGGGGGATGATTGGGGTGGCGTACGCGACCACGTCGCTGAACCTGCACTGGCACGACACGTACTCGGTGGTGGCGCACTTCCACTTCATCATGGTGGGGGCGACGGTGATGGCGTTCCTGGCGGCGCTGCACTACTGGTTCCCGAAGATGTCCGGGCGTTGCTTCCCCGGGAGGCTGGCCAACGGCGCGGCGGTGTTGATCATCTTCGGCTTCATCGCCACGTTCGTGCCGCAGTTCCTGCTGGGGAACATGGGGATGCCCCGGCGGTACGCGGACTATCCGCCGCACTTCCAGTCGCTGCACGTGGCCTCCACGGCGGGTGCGTCGCTGCTGGCCTTCGGGTTCGTGTGCATCGCGGGCTATCTCGCGTGGAGCCTGCGCTACGGCGCCGTCGCGGGGAACAACCCGTGGGGCAGCGAGGGCTTCGAATGGAAGTCCGCCTCTCCACCCCCCACGCACAACTTCCCGGTCACGCCCGAGTTCCCCACGGGCCCGCACGAGTACGCGCGGGAGGAGGTGCCGCATGCCGCCTGAGGCCGTCACGGGGCACTGGGGCTCCGAGGGCGCGCGCCGTCAGGCGGCGTACCTGGGCATGTGGGTCTTCATCGCGACGGAGGTGTTGCTGTTCGCGGGGCTCTTCACGGCCTATGGCGTGTATCGCTCGGTGTACCCGGAGGTGTTCCGCGCGGCGCAGCTCACGATGAACGTGGGGCTGGGCACGCTGAACACCTTCCTGCTGGTGACGAGCAGCGTCCTGGTGGCGCTCGCGGTGCACGCGGTGCGGGAGGACAGGCCGGGGCTGGGCGGCGTGCTGCTGCTGGCGGCGGCGCTGCTGGGCGTCGTGTTCCTGGGGGTGAAGGGCGTGGAGTACGCGCAGCACGTGAAGGACGGCGGGCTGCCGGGCGCGGCGTACCGGTTCGGAGAGGTGCCCCGGGTGGGGGCGAGCCTCTTCTTCACGCTGTACTTCCTGCTGACGGGCCTCCACGCGGTGCACGTGACGGTGGGCGTGGGGGTGCTGACGGTGCTGGGCGTGCGCTCGGCGGGAGGGGCGTTCGGCGCGGAGTCCGCGACGCCGGTGGAGCTGGGCGGCATGTACTGGCACCTGGTGGATGTCATCTGGTTGTTCGTCTATCCCATCCTGTACCTGTCATGAGGAGCGGGCCCGTGATGGAGGACGCGGTGGAGAAGCCGGGGCGTCAGCTGGGGGTGCCCGCGGTGCTGGGCGTGGGCGCGGTGTTGCTCGCGTTGACGACGCTGACGTACCTGCTGCACCGGCTGCCTCACGGCGCGTGGTCGCTGCCGGTGGCGCTGTTCATCGCGGGGGTGAAGGGGCTGCTCATCGCCCTGTTCTACATGCACCTGCGCGAGCAGCGCGCGAGCAACGGGCTGGTGTTGCTCACGGCGGTGGTGTTCGTGGCGGTGCTGCTGACGGTGTGCCTGCTGGAGACGCGCACGCGCTTCCGGCCCACGATTCCGCCGGGCCCGTTCGCGGTGGAGCCCCTGCCCGGGAGGATGGAGGATCCGAGGGGCGCATGGCCGCCGGAGCCCGCGGGTCCCCGGTCGCCGTGAGCCTCAGCGCGGGGCGGTCCTCAGGGCCAGGACGTGGTGGCGCAGGCGGTCCGCGCGGGTGAGGACGCGCCGGAAGGCAGGCACGGTCCCGAGCGAGGCCCCGAAGGCCAGGTGCAGCAGGAAGAGCAGCGCGGAGGGGTCCTCGCGCGAGAGCGGGGGCGAGCCGAAGGGAATCACCAGGTGCGCCATCACGGCCCACACGGCCAGACCGTAGAGCAGCCCCAGGAAGAGGGCCGCCACGGCGGTGCCTCGGCGTGGCAGCAGGAGCGAGAAGCCCGTGGCCAGTCCGCCCGCCACCGCGAAGTGGACCAACACCCCGAGCAGCACCGCCCCCGCGCCCCGGGCCGTGCCGTCGCGGAGGAAGAGCCCCGCCACGCTCAGCGCTGGCCGCGAGGGCTCGCCGTGCAACACGCCGGTGAACGCGCAGGCGAGGAGCGCCATCGCGCAGGCGCCCAGTGTTCCGGCCATGGCGCCTGGGAGGACGGCGTCCCGCACGAGGTTCCACGGCGCCACCGCGAGGTCCACGGCCCGGGTCCTCCGTCGTCCGCGCGTTCGCATCAGGCGCTCCTGTTCCTGTCTCAGCGTGTCTCTTCCGCGCTGATTCCCTTGTTTCAAGGGTAGGGATGGCCCCGCTCGGGCGGGACCCGCCAGCCCCCGAGGAGAGGCGGGCCCTCCGCCCAGGGGCGGGCGCCCGGGGAGGGCCCGGCCGCCTGGAGGGAGGGTGTGGAGGACTCCCTGTGTCACGGCGTGGGTCCGGGCCGAGCCAATGGACGACCCCTGGGGGGAGGCCGCTAGGCTTCCAGGTGTGATCGCCTCTGTCGACTTCGAGCACTTCCGGTGCCTGTTGCGGGTGCGGCTCTCGTTGGAGCCGTTGACCGTCCTGGTGGGGCCCACGGCGTCGGGGAAGACCGCGGTGCTGGAGGGGCTCCAGCACCAGCTCGCGTATGAGTCGGCGGACTTCTGGCGACGGGATGAGTCGCGCCCGCTCTCCATCGAGTGGACGTACGTGCACGGGGACCGCACGCGCGTGGAGTATCCCTTCAGCGTCATGGACACGCTGCCTGGCCAGGGCCACTCCACGCAGCAGCTGTCGCTGAGCATGGAGGCGCTGCGCGAGGGGAGATCCTCCGCGAAGGCGACGTGGTTGGAGCGCAAGGGCGGCAACCTCGCGAGCGTCTTCGCGGCGCTGCCCATGTCCACGCGCGGGGTCATCTCGGAGGAGCTGGCGAAGCGCGTGCCGTCCCTGTCGGAGGTGGACGTGGCGCGCGACCTGGAGGACCGCTCGTTCCGTCTGCGCTTCCGCGACCGCTGGAGTCCGGACGTGTGGTTCGGGCCCAGCCATGTGTCGGACGGGGTGCTGTGGCTGCTGGCGTTCCTGGTGTTGCCCTACCAGCGGCCGTTGCCGGAGCTGCTCACGCTGGACGAGCCGGAGCGCGCCCTGCATCCGGGGCTGGTGCGCGAGGTGCTGGAGCTGCTGCGGGCGATGACGCGGGGCGAGTCCACGGGAGGCCAGCCGGTGCAGGTGGTGTTGGCCACGCACTCGCCGGACCTGCTGGAGCACCTGCGTCCGGAAGAGGTGCGGCTGTTGTCCCGGGAGCCCGCGGACGGCTCCGTGCGGGTGCGGCCGGTGCCAGCGGCCTCGCTCCACTGGCGGCGCGAGTGCCGGGAGTTGCTGGACGCGCTGTAGCACCGGGGCCGGAAGGGGCCGGGCTGTCCACCAGCGCACGACATCCACGCCACGACTGACCGCGAGGTGACGCTCCGCGTGGAGGGATGACGGTTGTGCGGCTGCATCGGTGGACCACTCCTAACGTGGGTCCGCGCGCCCACCCATGCCCCTGCTCCTGCCCATCCTCCTCGCCCTGGCGTGCGCGCCGCTCGCGTATGCCGCGGGCCGGTGGCGCACCGCGGCCGCGGCCTGGGTTGGCGCGGCGGGGGCGCTCGTCGCGCTGGGGGCGCTCGTCTGGGAGGGGAGGCAGGGGCCCGCGCGCCTCGTGCTCCCCTGGGCGCCCACCTGGGGCCTGTCGCTGGAGTTCACGCGCGACGGCCTGTCCAACCTCTACGCCGCGATGGCGCTCGGCGTGGGCGCGCTCGTCGTCCTGTACTCGCGCGCGTACATGCCGCACCACCTGGAGGAAGAGGGCCGGCCCGCGCGCGACGAGGTGCGCTTCCAGTTCCTGCTGCTCGCCTTCATGGCCGCCATGGTGCTGCTCGTCACCGTGGATGACCTGCTGCTCTTGTTCGTGGCGCTGGACCTCACCACCATCGTCTCGTACCTGCTCATCGGCTTCGACCGCGACGACCCCGAGTCGCGCGCCGCCGCGCTCCTGTCGCTGGTGCTCACCGGCGCCACCTCCGTCGTCTTCTTCGCGGGCGCCATGGCGCTGGGCCTCCAGTACGGCACCTTCTCCCTGCCGCTCGTCATCGAGCGCGCCGCGAGCAGCCCCGCGTCCACCGGCGCGCTGGTGTGTCTGGCCGTGGGCGCGCTGGGCAAGAGCGCGCAGGTGCCGTTCCACTTCTGGCTGCCGCGCGCCATGGCCGCGCCCACGCCCGTGTCGTCGTACCTGCACTCGGCCGCGATGGTGGCCGCGGGCGTCTTCCTCCTCCAGCGCCTCTTCCCGTTGTTCGCCCCCGCCACGGCCGTGCGCGACGGGCTGCTCGCCGTGGGCTTCCTGTCCCTGGGCATGGGCAGCCTGATGGCCCTGGTGGCGGATCCGTTCAAGCGCGTGCTCGCGTACTCCACCATCGCGCAGTACGGCTACGCGCTGGTGCTGGTGGCGCTGGGGTCGGAAGGCGCGCCGCTCTACGTCGCCGCCCACGCGCCCTGCAAGGCGGCCCTGTTCCTCACCGCGGGCGCGGTGACGCAGGTGACGGGCCGCAAGAAGCTGTCGGAGGTCGGCGGCCTGCGCCACTCGCTCCCCGTGCTCGCGGGCGCCAGCGCCGTCGCGGCGGCGGGGCTCGCCGCGCTGCCCCTCACGGTGGGCTTCTTCAAGGACGAGGTGTTCTTCCACGCGCTGGTGGCGCGGGGCCCCGCGTTCATGGCGGCGGGGCTCGTGGGCGCGGGCCTGACGCTCGCGTACACGCTGCGCCTCTGGTGGGGCCTCTTCGGCGGACCGCGCCAGGGCGTGCCCGCCGCGCCCCGGTTGCTCGTCGCGCCCGTCGTCGTGCTCGCCGCGCTCATCCTCGCGGGCGGCGTGCTCCCGGGGCTCCTCGTCGCACCGGCCCGCGCCGCGGCGGCCACGATGCGCGGCACGCCGTCCACGCTGGCGCTCGCGTACCACCTGGATGCGCGAGCGGAGAACCTGCTCGCCGTGGGGGCCTGGGCCCTGGGCGCGACGCTGTTCGCCACGCGCCGCGCGTGGACCCCCGCGCTCTCCCGCGTGCTGGAGGGCACGTCCCGGGTGGGGCCCGCGCGGGGCTACCGCGTGCTGCTGCACCAACTGGACACGCTGTCGACCTGGCTGCACGAGAAGGAGGTGCGCGACCTGCGCGACCGGGTGGCGTCCGTGCTGGTGCCCACGGGCCTGTTGGGCATCGCGGTGCTGGCGGTGACGCCGCTGCGGGGCCGCTTCATCGTGGGCTCGGTGGGGTGGGCGGACCTGACGCTGGTGATGGCGCTGGCCTTCGCGTCCGCCGCCGCGCTGGCCACGCTGCGCGCGAAGGACCACCTGGTGCTGGTGCTGCTCCTCTCCTGCGTGGGCTTCAGCCTGGCCATGGTGTTCGCCTTCGCCGCCGCGCCCGACGTGGCGCTCACCTCCGTGCTGGTGGAGACCACCTTCACGTTGCTCTTCGCGGGCCTGCTGGCCCTGCTCCCGGTCGGCCGGCTGAAGCGCGCGCAGCAGGAGTCACAGAACCCGAGGGGCCGCGACCGCATCGCCTCCGGGGTCGCGGGCGCGAGCGCCTTCCTCCTCTGCTGGAGCGCCCTGTCCCACC
This sequence comes from Corallococcus silvisoli, assembly GCF_009909145.1. Lineage (NCBI taxonomy): Bacteria > Pseudomonadati > Myxococcota > Myxococcia > Myxococcales > Myxococcaceae > Corallococcus > Corallococcus silvisoli. Next base: position 67,830 of record NZ_JAAAPJ010000015.1, on the reverse strand, counting down.
TCCAGGCCGAGCGGGTGGGCGCGCGCACGGTGCAACTGGCGGAGGCCGCGCACTCCCCCAACGTCGTCGCGGCCGTGCTCACCGACTTCCGAGGCCTGGACACGGTGGGGGAGATGAGCGTCGTGCTGGCGGCGCTGCTGGGCGTCACCAGCCTGTTGAGCCTGAAGGGGAGGCGCTGAAGAAGCCATGCGTTCCTTCGTCCCGCCCTTGTCGCGCCTGTTGCTGTGGCCGTCGTTGATGATCGCCCTGGCCTTCTGGCTGAAGGGAGGCGCGTCGGTGGGCGGCGGCTTCCCGGCCGGGGCGTTGGCGGGGCTCGCGGTGTTGTTGCAGTACGTGGTGACGGGCCGCGAGCAGGCCCGGCGCTACGCGGCGGTGCGGTACGCGGCGCCGCTCGCGGGCGTGGGCCTGCTGCTCGTGGTGGGCACCGCGTTCCTGCCGGTGCTCGCGGGGTACACGCCCATGACCCTCTTCCCCCGGCCGGGGGAGCCCGAGGTGGGGATGGGCGGGCTCCACCTGCACACCGCGCTCGTGTTCGAGGGAGGGCTGATGCTCATCGTCTTCGGGTTGGTCGTCACGGTCATCGACCGCTTCGCCCTGAGCACCGGAAGGGGAGAGGAGACCGGGCCATGATCCTCATCGCGTCCCTGGTGGTGGGCCTGCTGTTCGCCTGCGGTGTGCGGATGGTGCTGGAGCGCGAGCTGGTGCGCGTGGCGTGCGGCACGGTGCTCATCACCAACTCCAGCGTCCTGCTCATCCTCGCGGGCGCCTTCCCGGAGCGCGGCGAGGCGCTGGGCGTGCAGGAGGGGTGGCCGGTGACGGATCCGGTGCTCCAGTCGCTGGCGCTGACGGCCATCGTCATCGGCTTCGCGGTGTCCGCGCTGCTGCTCACGCTGGTGCACCGCACGCAGCGCGCGCACGGGTCGCTGCGCACGGACCGGCTGGCGGAGGCGGAGCTGAAGCGCGTGCACACCGCCGAGAAGGGAGGGCCGTGATGCCGCTCTGGGGGCCGCTGCTCTTGCCATGGGTGATGGCCGTCGTGCTGGCGTTCCTGGACGGGCGCCGCGCGTGGGTGGCGTGGCTGGCCATCGCGGGCCTGGCGGGGACGCTGGTGTGCACGGCGTGGCTGTTGCCGCAGGCGTGGAGCGCGCACCCGCCGGAGTTCGTCACCGGCGACTGGCCGGTGGGCGTGGGCATCCGCCTGCGCGCGGATCCGCTGTCCCTCGTCTTCGCGCTGGTGTCCACGGCGGTGCTGCTGGGCACGCTCGTCTACGAGCACGTGGCGGGGGGCATCACGTCGCGCAGCTTTCCGGCGTTGGTGCTGTTCCTGGGCGCGGGCTTGACGGGCGTGTTCTTCACCTCGGACGCGTTCAACTTCTACGTCTTCTTCGAGCTGGCGATGACGGCCGCGTTCGCGCTGGCGTCGTATGGCGAGAAGCCCCGGAACCTGCGCGCCGCGTTCACCTTCGTGGTGGTGAACCTGATGGGGTCCACGCTGTTCCTCACGGCGGTGGTGATGCTGTACCTGACCACCGGCACGCTGGACATGCAGTCCATCATCGCGTCGGGGCAGGCGGGGGCGCCGTTCGGGATGGTGGTGCCAGGCACGCTGCTCTTGTGCGCGTTCGGGGTGAAGCTGGGGTTCTTCCCGTTCCACTTCTGGGCGCCCGCCGTGTACCGGGACGCGGGCCCCACGGTGGCGGCGCTGCTGGCGGGGGCGCTGGCGAACATTGGCAGCTATGGCCTGCTGCGCTTCGGCGCGGACGTGATGCCGCGGGCGCTGGCGCAGGCCCGGCCGCTGCTGGAGATCCTGGGCGCGACGAGCATCCTCTACGGCTCCCTGCTGGCGCTCTCCCGGCGGGACACGCGCGAGGTGCTGGCGTACGCGTCCATCACGCAGGCGGGGCTCATCATCGCGGCGCTGGGGTTGGGGGGGCGCGAGGGGCTGGCCGCGGCGGTGGCGCTGGCGCTGGCGGGGTCGGTGGACAAGACGGCGCTGTTCCTGGCGCAGGACCGGGGCGGTGAGCGCGCGAGGAAGGCCTATTCGGTCGCGGCCTTCAGCACGGCCGGCGTGCCGCCCACCGCGGGCTTCTGGTCCAAGGCGTGGCTGTTGCGCGCGGCGCTGGAGCGGGGGCACGCGCTGCTCGCGGGGCTGGTGGTGCTGGCGAGCATCCTGTCCCTGCTGGCCCTCTTCCGCGCCTATCAGCGCGAGGCCTGGTTGCGCGAGGGCGCGGCCCTGCACCGGGGCACGGGCGCGGTGGTGTACGCCCTGGCCCTGGCGCTCATCGCCGTGGGCCTGTGGCCGGAGCCGCTGCTGCGAGCGGGGCGCGACGCCATCGCGGGACTGGGGGCGCTGCCATGAGTCACCGTGGGGTGGGTCCAGCGCGGGAGCGGGCGCCGCGAGCAGGCCCCGAAGCCAGTGTGCGCGAGGGGGCGCCGCCATGAACCACCGGATCGTCGCGCAGGTGCTGGCCCTGGCGCTGCTGTATGCGCTGATGGTGGGGAGCTTCCACCCGGTGGACCTCGCGCTGGGCGCGGTGCTGGCCACGGGCGTGGTGCGGCTGTTCCCGCTGGCGGGCCTGCCTCCCGTGGTGGGCGGTCGCGAAGCCTGGCGGCGCACGCGCCACCTGCCGCGCTTCGCCTGGGCCCTGACGGTGTTGGTGGTGAAGAGCTGCCTCCAGGTGCTGGGCATCATCTTCGGGCGCCACTGCCGCGCGGACCACGCGGGCGTGGTGGAGGTCCCCATGGGCGAGCGCACCGCGCGCGGCGTGCAGGTGTCCTCGTGGATCATGTCCCTGGCCCCGGGCACGGTGCTGCTGGAGCTGGACTGGGAGCGGCGCGTGATGCGCATGCACGCGCTGGACGCCTCGAACCCGGACCAGCTCCGCCAGCAGCAGGAGCACTTCTACCAGCGCTATCAGCGCGCGGTGTTTCCGTAGCGGGAGGACCCGGTGCACGAGACCTTCTTCACCCTGGCCATCCTCTGGTTGGTGGGCCTGCTGGGCACGCTGGTGCTCCTCGCGTCACGCCAGCGCTCCGCCGCGGACGTGCTCATGTCGGTGGACACCCTGGGCCTGGTCATCGGCGCGGCGCTGGCCCTGTATGGCGCCACGCGCGGCGAGGCCGGCTATCTGGACGCGGCCCTGGTGCTGGCGCTGCTCTCCTACGTGCAGACGGTGGCGGGAGCGCGCTACCTGCACCACGGCCGCGCCTTCCACGACGAGGAGGACTCCCGATGATGACCGTGCTCCAGCAATGGGTGGCGGATGGGCTGGTGGCGCTGGGCCTGCTCTTCATCACCGGCGCCATCATCGGGATGTACCGCCTGCCCTCGGTGCTCACGCGGGTGCACGCGGCGGGCGCGGTGCCCTTCGGCTCGGTGCTGGTCATCATCGGCGCCACGCTCGCGACGGGGGACGTGCAGTTGATGCTGCGCGGGTTGCTCGTCTCCGCGTTCCTGATGCTCACCATCCCCAGCTCCGCCCACGCCATCGCCTGGCTGGCGGAGGGACGCCCCGAGGTCGCCCACGAGAAGGCGCGCTCGCGCGGGTCCCACGGACACGGAAGGAAGGACGCGCCACCGGAGCCGCCCGGCCGCTGACACGGGCGGCCCCATGAAGAGGGGGCGCGCTCGCCTCACCCCTTCGTCAGGTGGCGCAGGACGAACCCCAGGTTGGCCGGGCGCTCCGCCAGCCGTCGCATGAAATACGGGTACCAGTGCTTCCCATACGGGACATAGACACGCACCGGGTGGCCCTCCTTCACCAACCGCTCCTGGAGGTCGCGCCGGATGCCATACAGCATCTGGAATTCAAACGCGTCCTTGGGCAGGCGGTTGCGCGCGGCGTGCTCCCGCGTGGCGTCAATCATCCGCTCATCATGCGTGGCGATGCCGTGATACACGCCGCTGTCCAACAGGATGCGCATGCAGCGCACGAAGCTCGCATCCACGTCCTTCTTGTCCGGGAAGGCCACGTCCGGACCCTCCAGGTAGGCCCCCTTGCACAGCCGGATGCGGACGCGTTCCGCGCACAGGGCCTTCGCGTCCGCCTCCGTGCGCCGGAGGTAGCTCTGGAGCACGGCGCCCACGTGCGGCTCGCCGAACTCCGCGCGCAGGTCCCGCACGATGTCCAGGGTCGCCTGCGTCACCGCGCTCTCCTCCATGTCCACGCGCACGAAGGAGTCGCGCGCCGCCGCGTCCGCCACCACCGCCCGCGCGTTCTGGAGCGCCAGGCCCCGGTCGAACAACAACCCGCACTGCGTCAGTTTCAATGACACGTTGGCCTTCACGCCCACCTGGTCGATGCGCGCGAGCAGCCGCTGATACTGACGCACTTCGTCGCGTGTCTCCTGGGGCGTGCGCACCGCTTCGTTGAGGTGGTCGAAGCTGGCCATCAACCCGCGCGCCGTGAGGGCCCGCACCGCGTCCACCGCCTCCTCCAGCGTCTCCCCCGCGATGAAGCGCGAAGCCAGCTGGCGAAAGGGTTTGAACCGCGTGGCCATGTCCTTGAGCTGGGACTGGCGCGACAGGAACAGCAGCGCGGAGCGGGACAGGTGGTCGGCGGCGGTGGTCATGCGAGTGGGCTCCCCCGCCCCTGGAGATAACGCCTGCTCAGTCGAGGTGCCGCGCGAGGAAGTCCGACACACGGGCATTGAACGCTTCGGGATGGCTCATGTACGGCAGGTGACTGGCCGTCTCCAGGAACTCCAGCCGGGCGCCCGGCACGTGCGCCGCCACGTCGCGCGCGGCCGAAGGCGGCACCAGCAGGTCGCGTCCGCCCTCGATGATGAGCGTGGGCACCCGCAGCTCCCCCAGCCGGTGCAGGAAGTCCGCGCCCAGGATGTCGCGCAGCCGTCGCAGCAGCTCCAGCGACGACAGACGCCGGGCCTCGCGCACGATCTCCGCCCGGGCCTCCGGCGGCAGCGAACGGCCGCCCATCACCCGGGCCACCGTGGGCGCGAACACATACGCCAGCGGCCGAGGGGCCCGCACCAGCGTGGACAGCGTCAACGCCAGCCGCCGCCACCGGCGCACGCTGGCCACCGGCGACACCAGCACCAGCGCCTTCACCCGCTCCGGGTGCTCCAGCGCATAGCCGATGGCCACCAGGCTGCCATAGGACGAACCCATCAGCGCGAAGCGCTCCGGGAGCTGGGCCTCCGGGTGGTTCAACACGGACAGGTTCCACTGCAACGGCGTGTGGGTCGCGGGTGTCTTGAGCGGCGGCGTCCACAACAGCAGCCGCCACGCCTCCGCCAGCGGCTCCATGGGCGCGAAGGACCGGCCACTGGCGCCCAGCCCCGGAAGACAGACCACCGTGCGTGAGACATCCCTGTTGCCCCCGGGAAAGGTGAACAGACGCACCGGAGTGCCCCGCACGCGGCGCTCCTCGCGCTCCAGCCGCTCATAGCCGCGCTGGATGTCTTCCACGGCCGGAACCAGCGGGGGCGCGCGGTCGCGGCCCGGGGGAGTGGCGGAGGCATCAGACATGGCTGGCCCTCAAGAGCAGGCGGCGGACGCTGGCGGCCACGCTGTCGCGGAAGGCCCTCACCCTCGACTCCGGCGCCCCCGACGGTGGCGGCGGATGGGGTTCACCCACGGCGAAGGTGAGTTGTACTGGCAGCGGCAGGGGCCCCAATCCCATCACCAGGGGCATGCGGTATTTGGCCTCGGCGGCCAACCGCAGGCACCACCGCTCCTCGTCCGGTGGCCAGAAGAAGGTGTCATCCACCCCGAAGCCCGCGAAGGGCACCACCGGCACCCCGGCCCGCATGGCCAGCCGGGCGAAGCCCAGCGTGCGCTCCCATCTCAGGCGGTAGCGGCCCTGACTGCGTTTGAAGGTCTCCCGCGCGCCCCCGGGATAGCAGACGACAAGCTGCCCGTCCGCCAGCGAACGCAACGCATTCTCCGGCGTGCCCTCCACCCCGCCCAGCCAGGGCAGCACCGTGCGTACGAGGGGAATCTTGAAGAACCCCCGCTCCGCCAACCCCAGCGGATAGCGCCCCGTGGCCCGGTGGAGCAGGTGGAAGAACGCCGGGGTCTCGTATCCCCAGACACCGTGGTTGCCCACGAGCAGCAGGGGGCCCTGGCAGCGCAGGTGTTCAACACCCACCAGACGGGCCCGGTGATAGCGCGCGGACAGGGCGGCGCCGCCTTCCGCGACATGGAACACGGCCTGCCGGAGGCGGGTGAGTGGATTTTCCACGGTGGAGCCAAGATGCAGCCGCCCTCGCGGCCCGGCACCGTGGCGCCAGCCTGCCGGACGGGGGCTCCGCCGCCGCCGTCACCGGGCGCCCGTCCGCCCGGGCGTGCCCGCCAGCAGCCTGCCTTTCACGACCACCCACCCCGTGCGGTTGTCTGCCTCCAGGGCCGTGCCGATGCTTGGAGGCATGGTGGGGCCATTCGACATCCTCCTGGAGCAACACCGCGAGCTGGAGGCGCTCCTGGAGCGGCTGGACACGGAGACGGACGCGGGGGAGCTGGAGTGGCGACAGGCGGCCCTCTCGGACCTCCTGCGCCTGCATTGTCGCCTGGAGGAACGTCACATCTACCCACTGCTGGCGCGCGTCGAGGGCCGCTCCCGCGCCCGCGAGGAGGCGGAGGACCACCTCACGCTGCGTGAGTTGCTGGAGGAATTGCAGGAGCTGACGCCTCGCGGAATCGAGTGGCAGGCGCGGCTCTGTGCATTGGAGGACCAGGTGGTCGCGCATGTGCAGGGTACGGAACATCTGTTGCTGCCCCGACTGGTGACTTCGCTCGACGCCGACGAGCTGGAGGAACTGGGACATGACCTCGCCCTGACGTACGAGGAGCTGCTGGAGCGCTCGCAGCGCACCCCCGCTTCCAGTCGTGGGGCGTTGTTGGAACCCCTGCATTGGGACGTGTGAAAGGGCGTTTGAAAGCGCTCCGAGCCCCATTTCCCGGGCCTTTCACGCCTGCTGATACGCAGTGGCGTCACAACTTTTTATCGCTTCCTTCGACAATCGCCTTTCTGGAAGGTATTGGTAGTCCGGCGTGCCGGTTCACGCCAAGGCAATGCTCCCCCCTTAAACCGAGGATTGGTCGAAATGTCAGTTGACAAGGCGTTCCGCGAGATGATTCGCAACGAGATTGAAGTTCAACTCAAGCCCCTGCGCGACGTGGTGTCTCGTCTGGAGTCGGGGACGGCGGACCTGGACGCGCTGCGCAGCGTGGCCGAGCGGCTGGCTCCCCTGGCCCAGGTGGTGGGCCCCCTCTTCGGCGCGAGCGCGCCGGCGGCGAGCAAGGCGGGGCGTCGTCCCGTGGGCCGTCCCGCGGGGCGTCCGGCCGTGAGCGCGCCGGTGGCGGCGGTGGGTGGCAAGCGCCGGGGCCGCAAGCCGGCGGTGGCGGAGGGCGGCGCCCGCGAGTGCGCCATCAAGGGCTGCGGCAAGCCCAGCCGCACCAAGGGCTACTGCGCCGCGCACTACCAGAAGCTGCGCATGCTGGAGAAGACCAACCGCCGTCCCGCGGAGTGGGCGGATTACGCCAACCCCAACAGCGTCGAGGACATCAAGCTGCCGCGGGGTCGCGCCGCTTCCAAGGCGCTGGCGGAAGCCGCTCAGAAGAACGGTTAAGCAGTACGTTTGCCCCGGCCCGGGCAGAAGGTGGACCACGTCTTCCGAACGGAGGTGCGTGGCTGGAGTATCCGCGCGGAGGATGTGCTTGCGCCGCGAGGTGGTTGGGGTGCATGAGTGCCCGGGCCATGAACAAACGCGATCTGGAGCCTGGAATCGTCACGGACCTCGCGGGACGGACGACGTATGGCGACTACCTGCAGCTGGACCGCTTGCTGTCCGCGCAGGTGCCCCGCTCGCAGCCGCCCCATCACGACGAGCTGCTGTTCATCGTCCAGCACCAGACGAGCGAGCTGTGGATGAAGCTGCTCCTCCACGAGCTGTCCGCCTGCATCCGCTACATCCAGGCGGACCGGCTGGAGCCGTCCTTCAAGATCTTCGCGCGCGTGGCGCACATCCAGCGGATGCTCTTCGAGCAGTGGAGCGTGCTGGAGACGCTCACGCCCAATGAGTACCTGGAGTTCCGCGACACCCTGGGCCACGCGTCGGGCTTCCAGAGCTTCCAGTACCGGGCGCTGGAGTTCCTGCTGGGCAACAAGGACGAAGCGGCGCTGGGGCCCTTCCGGCACGTGCAGGGCGTGCACGCGGAGCTGGAGCGCCTGCTGCAGTCCCCCGGCATCTACGACGAGTTCCTGCGGCACCTTTCGCGCATGGGCCACGACGTGCCCAAGAGCCACGTGGAGCGCGACTGGCGTCAGCCGTATGAGAAGAGTCCCCAGGTGATGGAGGTGTTCCGCCGCATCTACGAGGACACCGAGACGCACTGGGATGCGTATGAGATGTGCGAGAAGCTGGTGGACACGGAGGAGCGGTTCCAGCTCTGGCGCTACCGGCACATGATGACGGTGATGCGCATCATCGGGTTCAAGCAGGGCACGGGCGGCTCGTCGGGCGTGGGCTTCCTGCGCAAGGCGCTGGACCTGCGTTTCTTCCCGGAGCTGTGGGACGTGCGCACGTCGCTGACGCCGCCGTCGAAGCCCCGGGGCCCCGCGTAGGCTCGGGCCCCCGCATGCCCCGCGGACGTGCGGAGGCGGGGTGTCCGCGAGGCCACGGGCTTCCTGGCTTGGGAGAGGTCAAACCCTCTCAACGCGCGAAGGAGTCCGCGTCCCCCTTTCCAGGCCGGGCCCCAGGGTGACGGCGACTGAAAGACATCTTGTGAAACATCCGGATGTCTCCCGGACGGGGCCTTTCGTGGCTCCCCGCCGCCGGGGTACACGTGTCAGACGGGCATGAGAGTGTCCGGGCATGGCCCTACCTGTTAGGTTCCTTCTTCCAGAGATGACCCAAAAGCCCGCCACCTACGCCGACCTCCAAGCGCTCCCCTCGAACCAGGTGGGGGAGATCGTCGATGGGGTCCTGCACGCGAGCCCGAGGCCCGCGGCACCGCACGCCCGCACGGCCTTGGAGCTTGCGGGTGAGCTGCGAGAGCCCTTCGACCGGGGACGCAGCGGGCCTGGAGGGTGGCTGTTCCTCCTCGAGCCGGAGCTGCATCTGAGGCGGGACATCCTGGTGCCGGACCTCGCGGGGTGGCGTCTGGAGCGGATGCCCAAGATTCCCAGGGTGGTGGGCATCACGATGGCGCCGGATTGGCTGTGCGAGGTGTTGTCCCCCTCCACGGCCCGGCTGGACCGGGGCCGGAAGCTGGCGGCCTACGCGCGCGAGGGCGTGAAGCACGTCTGGCTGGTGGATCCCCTCCAGCGCACGCTGGAGGTCCTCCGGCTCGAAGGGGCGCACTACCTGTTGATGGGCACCCACGAGGACGTGGAGACCGTCCGCGCGGAGCCATTCGAGGCGTTCGCGCTGGAACTGGGGGTCCTGTGGGACGACATCGCGGAGTAGGCTGACGGGCACCATGTCCGTGTCCGCGGAAGTGCCGCTGCTCTTCGAACAGGCCCACATCCTCTGCTACCGCACGTTCGACATCGCGGAGGAGATCGACCTGGAGCGCGCGCGCAAGGCGCTGTCGGAGGACTCGCGCCGGTTGAAGCTGTCGCGTGAGAACAGCCAGTACATCCAGCTGCCCAACCCGCCCGTGGCCTATGAGCTGGGCCGCAAGCCATTGGCGCTGCGTGACGGCCCCGTCACCGTGGACGCCACCGCGCGCCTGTTCGACCACGGCGCCGCGTCCATCATCCTGCGGGTGCCGGTGCCGCCTGGCACCACCTGGGAGACCCTGACCCAGGTGGCCGACGAGCTCTATGACAGCCAGGCGCTGGAGGACCTGGCGCTGGAGCTGGTGGAGGGGGTGCGCCGCACCATCTCGGCGGCGGTGCAGGGGCCGCACCTGTGGGACCAGAGCGAGAGCTACACCGTCATCTTCGCTGAACGCATCCAGGGCAACCCGTCCGCGGAGGAGCTGTTCCAGCGCGCGGACATCGCGCGGCTGTTGTTGGGGGAGATCACCCCGGCGGACCTGGCGCCGCGCGAGCGCGAGGCCGTCACCCAGGTGCGCTTCAGCTACACCGCCCATGACCTGGTCGTCGTGGACTGGAACAGCGCGTTCGTCTACGAGCCGTCTGGCTCGCGAGACATCCCGGACCTGCTGGAGATCGCCAACGCGCAGCTGCTGGAGTTCCGCTACTACGACGAGCGCCTGGACAAGCACATCGCGCGCATCCACGACGAGGTGCAGGCGCGCAAGCGCGGCTGGATGGCGTTGTTCCGCAGCCCCTACCGCGACCTCGCGCGCGAGACGCTGGGCACGCTCGTGGACCTCAATGAGTTCGTGGAGCGGGTGGAGAACAGCCTGAAAATCATTGGCGACTTCTACCTGGCCAAGGTCTACGAGGGCGCCGTGCGCCGGATGCGCATCCCCGCGTGGCAGGGCTCCGTGACGCGCAAGCAGCTGCTGCTCGCGCAGACGTACGGCCTGCTCAAGGGCGAGGTGGACATCGACCGTTCGCACATCCTGGAGGTGATGATCGTCGCGTTGATCATCCTGGAGACCGCGCTCGCCTTTGGCCGCGTGTTCCAGCACTGACGGGCGGCGGCGTTCGCCGGTGGGGGGGCTTGGCGGATGGGGCTCGCCCGGAGGGAGGGGCATGCCGTCGGGTGCCGGACGTGGGGGATGCGCGAAAGGATGGACGTGGACGTTCGCGGCGCGCGAGGAGGCTTCGCGGCGCGCGGGGTTGGGTTACGTTTGCCGGATGGAGGCTGCCGCGTGAGTGCTTCGAACCCCCTCTTCGGTGACCTGTTGCTCAAGCTGGGCGTCGTGACGCCGGGGCAGGTGCAGGAGGCGCTCGCGCTCCAGGCCCTCACCGGGCAGCGCGTGGGCGAGGCGCTCATCTCCCTGGGCTACGTGTCGCGCGAGCAGATCCAGGACGCGCTCGGCGAGGCCCTGGGCTTGAACCCGGAGAAGGGGCCCGCGCAGCCGCCGCTGGGCGAGCTCCTGGTGGGCCTCAAATACGTGACGCTCGCGCAGCTTAGCGAGGCCCTGGCGCGGCAGCGGCGCGACGGGCGGCGGCTGGGGGAGATCCTCGTCGAGCAGGGCCACTGCACCTACAAGCAGATCTACGAAGCGCTGGGGTTGCAGAACCGCATCGCCGGACGGCAGGACCTGCCGCGTCCCGCGATGGAGGGCCGCCGCCGGGTGGTGGTGGTGGACGACAGCCCCCTGGCGTGCGCGTTCGTGCAGGAGGGGCTGGTGGGGCTGGGCTACGAGGTCCTCTGCTTCCAGGACCCGTACGAGGCCCTGGAGGGCATGGGCCGGCTGCAGCCCGCCATCGTGCTGAGCGACCTGGAGATGCCGGGGCTGGATGGCGTGGAGCTGTGCCGGCGGCTGAAGGAGGGCCCTCGCAGCGCCATCCCGGTCATCATGCTCACCGCGAACGACCGCGAGGCGGAGCGCGTGCGGGGCCTGCGCGCGGGCGCGGACGACTACGTGAACAAGTCCGCGTCCATGGACGAGCTGGCGGCGCGCATCGAGAGCGTGGTGCGCCGCACGGGCGAGACGGAGCGCATGCGCAAGCTGTTCGCGCGCTACACGTCCGACGCGGTGGTGGAGGAGATCCTCAAGAGCGCGGACGCGGCGGTGCTGGCCGGGGAGAAGCGCGAGGTGACGGTGTTGTTCGCGGACATCCGCAACTTCACGGGCCTGGCGGAGAGCCTCCCTCCCGAGCAGGTGGTGGCGGTGCTCAACCAGGTGCTGGGCCGGCTGTCGGACGCGGTGCTCACCTGCGGCGGCACGCTGGACAAGTTCCTGGGGGACGGGCTGATGGCGGTGTTCGGCGCGCCGGTGGGCCGCCCGGACGACGCGCTCCGGGGCCTCCAGTGCGCGAAGATGATGATGGAGGCCGTGGCGGAGCTGCGCGCGGCGGCGGAGGCCGAGTGGGTGGCCCACGGCCGCGAGGGCCGGCCCCTGGTGCTGGAGCTGGGCGTGGGGCTGAACTCGGGCGTGGTGGTGTCCGGCAACATCGGCAGCGCGCTGCGCGCGGAGTACACCTGCATTGGCGACGCGGTGAACGTGGCCGCGCGGCTGTGCGCGCTGGCCGGGCCGGGGGAAATCCTGGTGGGCGAGCGGACGCGCGAGCTGGTGGACGCCAACGAGACGGCCTTCGAGGACCTGCCGCCGGTGCGCTTGAAGGGCAAGCAGCAGCCGGTGCCGCTGTACCGCGCCCTCTGACGCGGTAGGGTGGGCGCGCCATGGCCGCCACGTCCTCCGCCTCCGCCGTCCCCGAGAAGTCCCGCCGTTCCCCGCTGCCCTGGGTGGCGGTCGTCTTCGGGTTGGCGCTCGTCGTGGCCCTGGTGTTCACCGCCTTCCGCCGCCGCGACCCCGAGCTGGCCCGGCAGATCCACGCCGACTTCACCGTCATCCTGGCCGCGCTGGAGCGCTACCAGTCCGACCACGAGGGCCGGTTGCCGGAGGAGGGAGACCTGGACGCGCTGCTGGTGCCCCGCTACCTCCCCGCCGTGCCGGCGGACCCGTGGGGCCGGGCGTACCACTACGCGAGCAACGCCCAGGGCGTGTTCCTGGCCACCTTCGGCCGGGAGAACCTGCGCGGCGGCGTGGGCGAGGACCAGGACCACACCAACCACGACGGGCACCAGGAGCTGCTGCGCTAGGTCCGCGCCGCGGGCCGGTAGGGCCGCGCGGTGGAGGCCGGCGGCCCCTCCGCGCGGGGGTCTGCCTGGGAGGGGGAACGGCACCGGCGTGCGTGGAGGGGCGCCTGCACGCCCAGGCGGTGGGGCAGGGGGCAGGCAGGTCGGAAGGGCGGACGGGCCGGCATGCCCGGCGAGCCGCCACCGCGCGGGCCGCGTGCGCATCCTTCCCGCGAGAGGAGGCCCAGCGGGCATCGCCTCCTCGGAGGGGGGCCGCCATGGCCATCATCTGCGCAACGAACCTGTCCGCCGAGGCCGTGCACGCGGCGACCGTCGCGGCGACCGTCGCCGAGCGGCTGGGGGAGCCCCTGCTGCTGCTGGGCGTGGATGACGAGGTCCCGGACGCGAACGCGCCGGAGGCCCTCTCCGCCGCGGAGGGGGGGCTCGCCGAGGAGGTCGTGCGCCTCCGGACCCTCACCGGGACGGTGGAGCCCCGCATGCAGCGAGGCGCCTCGGTGGAGACGCTGCTGGGCGACGAGGAGTGCCGCGACGCCCGGCTGGTGGTGGTGGCCGCGGACGGCTGGCGCACGTCCCCCTGGCGCAAGACGTCCCTGGCCGAGCGGCTGGCCCGGCACGGCTGTGCCCCGGTGCTGGCGGTGCGCCAGGACACGGCGCTCCTGGACTGGGCCCGGGGCCGGCGCCGGCTGCTGGTGACGGTGGGGGTGGATCCGCGCTCCGTCACCTCGGACGCGGCGCTCACCTTCCTGCGCGAGCTGCGGCGCGTGGGCGGGTGCGACGTGCTGGCCACCTTCGTGTGCTCGCCCATGGAGGAGCGCGCGCGGCTGGGCGTCCATACGCCGGTGCACGTGGAGCGGCTGGACCCCTGGGCCCGCCACATGGAGGGCCTGGACCCCCTGGTGGAGCGCGTGCTCCAGCGCGAGGTGCGCGAGCGCGTGGGAGACCTGGAGGGCGAAGGCTGCGTGGAGGTGGTGCTGGAGCCTGGCTATGGCCGCCCGGCGGACCACCTGCTGCACGTGGCCCACGCGCGGGCCGCGGAGCTGACGGTGGTGGGCATGCACCTGCGCGGCGGCATGCAGCGGCTGTGGCACGGCTCCGTGTCCGAGGGCGTGCTGCGCCACTCGGAGCGCTCCGTGGCGTGCATCCCGCCGGGGGCGCGCGAGCCCCGCCGCCTCCCTCCGCCCCGGAGCGCGCTGGTGCCGGTGGACTTCAGCCCCGCGTCCGGGCGGGCCATCGCGCAGGCGTGCTCGCTGGTGGGCCCGGGGGGCCGCGTGCACCTGCTGCACGTGCACCGGCTCCGGGGCCGTGAGCGGGGCCCCCGGGACTTCCACGGCGTGCTGCCGGAGCCCGCGGGCGAACGGGACGCCGTGCTGGGCCGGCTCTGGGAGCAGGTCCCCCAGGACGCCGACGCGCTGGCGGTGCACTGGAGCGTGGAGGGCGTCAGCGGGGAGGACGTGGCCACCGCCATCTGCCAGGCCACGGAGCGCGAGGGCGTGGACCTGGTCTGCGTGGGCACGTCGCACCGTCACGAAGTCGTGACGGACGGACTGGCGGGCGCCGTGGCCCGCCAGCTGGTGCTGCGCTGCCGCCGACCGGTGATGGTGGTGCCCGCCGCCTGACCCATGAATGCGTGTTCAGTTTTCGGGTCCCCGGGGCGCGGGTCCATGTTTTTTTATCGCAAGTAAGGGATTGAACAGGCGACCCAGGAGGGCGTTAGACTTTGGGAGGACCCGCTTTCCCAGAAGGGTAGGGCATCCCGTGGCTCTTCGCGGTTATCGAGAAGAGGACCTCGTCTCCAACCGTGCATCGCTGCTCATCCACGGAGGCACCGAGGACGAGCGCAGGGCCTGGGCGGAGGAAGCCGCGCGCAACTTTGGCGTCTCCCTCACGGAGGTGCGTCAGGCGCCGGAGCTGTCCGCGGCGCTGCGGCAGCCCAACGGCGTGGTCTTCATCGCGGACGCGGCGAAGCTGCCGCTGGAAGCCCAGGGGCTCATCCTGCGCTGCCTGCAGATGCAGGAGGAGCGGCCCAAGGTGGTGGTGGGCGTGTCGGGCACGGCGACCGCGGCCCTCACGCGAGGCACGCTGCGCGAGGACCTCCACTACCGGCTGAACCAGGCGCAGGTGGACCTGCAGACGGACGGCCTGCGTGACGCGCTCAAGCGCCGCTGGGCGCAGCAGGCGGAGCAGCTGGCCGTGCGCGCCGCGGCGCTGAAGGCCGCCGAGGAGAAGGAGCGCGCCGCCGCCGTGGCCCGCCGCCCCGGCTCCGTCACCCGCATCCTCCCCAAGCGCAAGGCCTCGTCGTCCACCCGCAAGGGCGCGCCCCGCAACGCGGTCCGCTGACCGGGACGCCCCGGGGCCTTGCCCGCCCCGGTCGCGGCCCCCTCCCCTGAGGGCGTGTCTGGCCGCGGGCCGGGCCCGACAGAGGGGAGGCGCGGGGCCCGGCTGGAGGGGGGACGGAGGGGGCCGGAATGCACTCCGGGTGAGGGAATGGGTACTACTGGAAAGATGGGCTAGAGTTGTTCAGGTCCTCTTTCCTCTCCTCTCCGGAGCGAATCACCATGTCCCAGCAAGCCCCTGGCAAGAAGCGTGGTCTGTCCCGTCCCGTGGAAGTCGTCCGCGCGGAGCTGCTCAAGGATCCCGAGACGAAGCGCATCGCGGATGCCGTGGGCATGAAGCTGGAGGACTACGTCGAGCTGGTCCTCGAGTACGCGCAGGACAAGGACAAGGAGCCCATGCTCAACGTCGTCTCCGACGAGGAGCTGAAGGCGAACGGCTTCCCGGTCCACACGGTGGAGGAGGTGGGTGAGTTCCTCGTCGCGGGTGCCAAGGGTGAGCTGCCCGGCCAGGGCAACCCGTTCGCCAAGTCCGAGTTCGAGGCCGGCAAGGGGAACTCCACCGCGGGCAAGCCCAGCCTGAACCCTACGGGGGAGGGTCACCCCAAGGTGCCGGAGGACGAGGCGAAGCGTCAGGAGCTGATGGACCAGCTGAAGAAGGGTGGCGGCGGAACCCGCGGCTGAGGTCGCCCGGAATCCCCGTGAAATTGATCGGAAATTCGGAGGAAACATTTCCCCTCCCCTTCCGAGAATCCTTTTGCAGCTTCACTTCGGCACACACTCTCCAAACCAGACTTAAGCAGGGGGTATTACCATGGGCGGCATCGGCAAGATTGTCAGCAGCATCGCGAAGACGGTCAGCAATGTGGCCGGCGGCGTCGCGAACATCGCGGGCAAGGCCCTGAACTTCGTGCAGAACCCGGTGGGTGCCCTGGCCGGTGGCCTGAAGGGCATCGCGGGCGGCCTCCTGGACAAGCTCCCGTTCGGTCTGGGCAAGCTGGCGAAGCCGTTCGTCGACAAGTTCATCGACTCCGGCGCGTCCCTGCTCTCCAAGGGCCCCCTGGCCGGTCTGTCCCAGCTGACCAAGTTCGCCCCCACCGTGAAGTCCATCGCGGACATCGCGGGCGTCGTGAAGCAGGGCGCGGACAAGGTCGGCGCGCTGGCCTCCGCTCCCGCGCAGCAGAACGTGCAGAACCTGTTCGCCCACGCGCAGGCTGCGCTCATCAACTGAGTTCCCCGCTGAAGTTGGCGTGACTCAGGCACGAGGGCCGGTACTCACCGCGAGGTGGGGGCCGGCCTTTCGGCTTTGCGGGCCTCCGTTTCGGAGGCGCATGCCCGACTCCGCCGGGCGAGGGCCGGTCCTCCATCCGTTCCGGGTGGGGCGCCGGCCCTGCTGCTTCGTGGGCCCGTCCTCCATCCGTTCCGGGTGGGGCGCGGGCCTTCTTGCTTGAGTGGGGCGTGCCGGACTCCGCCGGGCGCCGGCCGATCCTCCGTCGGCCCCGGTCCCGCACCGGCCCTCCGGCTTCGTGGGTCCCTTCCGAGGCCTTGGGGGGGCCATGGAATGCGGGTTGAACGCGACCTCGGAAGCCATACTTCCAGTGTGGGCGCGATCAGGAACGGCGGGTTTCAGCCCTCTTCGCTGGCGAGCCGCCGGGCATCGGTTTCCAGGCGCTGGGTGGCCTCGGGGTCCGCGCTGTCGTAGTAGCCGCGAATCTCGCCGGTGCCGTCCACGAGCACGAAGTGGGTGCCGTGGAAGATGGAGAGCAGGTCGTCCTCGGCGGCGCCGGGCTCGCGGCCCATGCTGATCTTGAACCCCTGGACGATGGTGTCCTTGAGGGTCGCGTAGTCGCCGGTGAGGAAGTTCCAGCGGGCGAAGTCCGCGCGGTACTTCTGGCCGTACTCGGCGAGCCGCTCCGGGGTGTCGTAGGTCGGATCCACGGAGAAGGACACCAGCCGCAGCTTCTGCCCGAGCCCCGCGGTGTGCTCCTGCACGCGCGCCATCTTCTGGGTGAAGACGGGGCAGACGGTGGGGCAGCGGGTGAAGATGAAGTTGGCGATGAAGGGCTGGCCGCGGAGCTGCTTCGACCCGAAGGGCTGTCCGTCCTGCCGCGTGAAGGTGAAGTCGGGCAGGGCGCCCAGCCGAGGGGGCGGCGTGGAGCGGGCGTCAGCCAGGTCGTGGAGCGCCACCGCGAGCATCCCGAGCGACGCCACCACGACCCCTGCCCAGACCCAGGAGCGGCGGAGGCTTTGGGGACGGGGCGCGGCGGGGGAGGAGGGCGATTCGGCGGACATGGGGGGGCACGTAACGGCATCGGCGGGGGGCGCACAAGCGCCAGGCTCGGGGCGGCTAGGGGCTGGCCGCATGCGAGGCATGAGGGAGAGTGGCCGCTTCGGGGTGGGGGCGCGGGGATGGGGTGCGCCTTGAGGGGACTCCAGGTGCGTGCTAGCCGGAAGGTCCAGACATGGCCCGCGCCTTCTTCCAGCTTCAGGGTGGCCGCTCTCCGTGGGGCAGGTGGGGAGGACTCCGGCCGCTGTCCGGGTGCCTCCTCGGGTGCGTCGTGGCGCTCGCGCCGGTGGAGGTGCTGGCGTGTCCCTCGTGCACGGCCCGCGCACCGGAGTCCCCTGGGGGAGCGGGCGTGCTGCTGCTGGCGCTGATGTTCGTGCCCTTCGCGTTGGTGGGCCTGGGGCTCTGGGCGGCCCGGCGGGCGGCCCGTGAGGAGCGGACCCCGGCGCCCGTGGAACAGGAGCATCCGTGATGCCCGCGTCCAGTGACTCGACGGCCGTGGCTTCGACATCCGCGCCGCCGGATGCGCAGACTCCCCTGGCGGTGGAGCCCTCGCGCGGAGCGTGGAGCCTTTCACCCCCGGAGAACGCGAGCGCGACGGGGGACCGCATCGACGCGCTGCTGGCCAGGAGCCACGGCTTCGACTTCGCGCTGGCGGCGGTGATGCTCGGGTGGCTGTTGGTGGCGGTGCTGCGCTTCCGGGGCGCCCGGAAGGTGGCGCCGGATGGCGGCACGCGGCGCTCGCGGGCGTGGGTGCTGGGGCTGGCGCTCGGCGTCTTCGGCGTCGTGGACGGGACGCTGTTCCTGGGCTCCGAGGGCTACCTGCGCGACGTGCTCTGGAACCTCCGCGTCCCCGCCGAGGATCCGCGCACGGTGCGCATCGAAATCAACGCGCATCAGTGGTCCTGGGAAGCGCGCTACGCGGGCGCGGACGGGACGTTCGGCACGAAGGACGACGTGGTGACGTGGAACGACCTGCGGATCCCGGCGGGCGTGCCCGTCTGGGTGCAGCTGGTCTCCACGGACGTGGTGCACGGCTTCTCGCTGCCGGCCTTCCGCGTGAAGCTGGATGCGATTCCGGGCCGCGTGAACCAGACCTGGTTCCAGGCCGCTCGCGAGGGTGCGTGGGAGGCGGCCTGCTACCAGCACTGTGGCACCAGCCACTACCGGATGCGCGGCATGCTGACGGCGATGTCGCCGGAGGCGTACGCGGCCTGGCTGCGCGAGGCGGGCCGGCAGGCGGCCCAGACCTACGACGCGGATGACACGGCGGCCCACTGGGGCTGGGCCTGGAGGACGCCATGACGCCGGGGGCGCTGCTGCGCTCGCTGTGGACCACCGACCCCCAGCGCGTGGCGCGGCAGTACCTGTGGGGCGGCTTCCTGTTCCTGCTGGTGGGCGGCCTGCTCGCCATGGTCATCCGCTTCCAGTGGGGCTGGCCGGGGCAGCCGGTGCCGGGGCTCGCCTGGGCCCTGCCCGAGTCCGGCGGCGCCATCACGCCCCCCACGTACACGGCCGTGTTCACGATGCACGGCCTGCTGATGATCTTCTTCGCGGTGACGCCGCTGCTCTTCGGCGCGCTGGGACACTTCGTGCTGCCGCTGGCCATCGGCTCGCGTCAGATGGCGTTCCCCCGGCTGTCGGCGTTCGGGTTCTGGGCGTACGCGGTGGGCGGCGCGCTGATGCTGGCGTCGTTCGTCGTGCGGCTGGGGCCGGCGAGCGCGGGCTGGACGTCGTATCCGCCGCTGGCGACGCCCGCGTTCACGCCGGGCCTGGGCCAGACGCTGGTGACGGTGGCGGTGCTGTGCGTGGGCGTGTCCGCGTTCCTCTACGGGCTCAACTTCGTCGTCACGGTGGTGCGCTGCCGCGCGCCGGGCATGACGTGGGGGCGGCTGCCGCTGGTGGTGTGGGGGCTGTTCTACGGCGCGGTGCTCAACGTGCTGTTCGTGCCGGTGCTGGCGGCGGCCACGGGCCTGCTGCTGCTGGACCGGGTGGCGGGCACGCAGTTCTTCATCGCGGGCGCGGCGGCGGTGGGCGGGGGCGGGGACCCGGTGGTCTACCAGCACCTCTTCTGGCTGTTCGGCCACCCGGAGGTCTACATCCTCATCCTGCCCGCGTGGGGCATGGTGGGGGACTTCGTGGCCTTCTTCAGCCGCAAGCCCGCGCATGGCTACCGGCTGACGGCGGGCGCGATGGGCGCGGTGACGGCGCTGAGCGGCGCGGTGTACGCGCACCACCTGTTCACCAGCGGGATGGCGCCGGTGCTGGGGCGCACGTTCATGGTGCTCACGCTGCTCATCTCCCTGCCCGCGGAGGTGATGTTCCTCAACTGGCTGATGACGCTATGGCGGGGCAGCGTGCGGCTCACGTCGCCGATGCTCGCGGCGCTGGCGACGATGATTGTCTTCGGCCTGGGCGGCATCACCGGGCTGGCGCTGGGCGCGGTGGCGACGGACGTGCCCCTGCACGGGACGATGTGGGTGGTGGGCCACTTCCACCTGACGATGGGCGCGGCCAGCTTCCTCGCCGTGTTCGCGGGGCTCTACTTCTGGTTCCCCCGGATGTATGGCCGCGCGCTGGATGAGCGGCTCGCGAAGGTGCACGTCGTGGCGAGCGCGGTGCTGTTCATCGCCGTCTTTGGCGGACAGCTGGTCGCGGGGTACGCGGGCCAGCTGCGGCGGCTCTATGACCCGTACCAGTACGCGTTCCTCGCGCACCTGCTCACGCTGAACCGGTGGACCAGCGTGGCCGCGTTCCTGCTGGGCGCGGTGCAGCTGGTGTTCGTGGTGAACCTGGTGCGGACGCTCGGGTGGGGCCGGGCCTCGGAGCCGAATCCGTGGCGGGTGGGCACGCTGGAGTGGACGGACGCGGGGCCCGCCGCCGTGGTGCTGCGCGGGCCGCACGCGTTGTCGCAACCGGAGGTACAGCAGCAACTGGGTCGCGACTGGATTGGGCAGGCGGAGCCGCTGCCCTCGGGGGGACTGGCGGCGGAGCCGGTGGCGCCTCCGGTGCCCGGGGTGGAGGGCGCCGGCTAGCGCTCCGGAGGGCGGTGCTCCCAGAGGTCCACGCCGCCGGTATCGCCCGTGGGGAAGCGGCGGACGAAGCGCTGCTTGAACCAGGGTCGGCTCTCCGGCGTGAGCTGCCAGTCACCGCGCGGGCCGAGGACGACGAAGCGGCAGGCGTCCAGCATGACGCGCAGGGCCTGCTGTGCTTCCGGGGCGGAGAGGGCCTCGGCGGTGTCTTCGAAGCGGTCGCCGGTGCTCATGGCGTCCTGGAGCATGGTGGCGTAGCTGTCCACCACGGGCGTGGCGCCCGTGGGGAGCCGCCCGGCCGCGAGCCCCCATCCCGGGTCGAACGCGAAGAGGCACGCGTTGGGGGGCACCTCGGCGCGCAGGTATCGCGCGAGCGCGACGACGTCCGGGGCCTGCCACAGGGCGCTCTCGACGACGTGCCACGCACCAGGCAGGCACGCACCGGCCAGGGCGAGCCCGGCCACGGCGCGCGACGCGGTGCGGCCCCAGCGCTGGCTGAAGGCATGCAACACGGCGGCGCCCAGGCCCGCGAGCACGGCTTCGGACGCGGCGAGGTGCGCGTTGTACTGGTTCCAGTAGGTCCGCGACGCGAGGAACAGGGCCACGCCGAGGACGAACGCGCAGGCGAAGAAGCGGGAGGTGGGGCGGCCCTCGGCGTCGGTGCGAAGGGCTCGCGCGCCGGCCGCGCCCAGGCCGATGAGGGCGAGCACGACCTCGCCCAGCCGGCGCTCGTGGAAGAGGTCGTGCAGGCGCAGCCAGCGGTCCGACTCTCCATCCGGGGGGCGCAGGGCCTGGAAGGAGATGACGTCGCGGAGGAACTCGGAAGGCGCGAGCGCGGCCAGCGGGCCCACGACGACGGCGAACGTGGCGAGCGCGGCGACCATGCACAGGAGCGCGTCGCGGCGCGACTCCTTCCATGGACGGGCGAGCAGCGCGGCGACCAGCCAGGCTCCTCCGGGCAGCTTCACGGACACCGCGAGGCCCAGCAGCACGCCCGCGCCGATGCCGCGTCCGCGCGAAGGGGTGGCGGAGGCGAGCCACAGGTTCGCGAAGCCCAGGCACAGGACGTTGAGCAGGGGCTCGAGGAAGGCGCCGCGCTCGACGAGGGCGGCCTCCGGATACGCGGCATAGGCGAGCGCGGCCACGCAGCCCGCGAGCGGCCCCCACGCGCGCCACGCGACGCGGCCCGCGAGGAACGCGCAGAGCGCGCCCACGGCGGCGGCGGCATGGCGGGTGACACCGTAGGCGGTGGCCGCGTCGAACCCCAGCGTGAGCGCGGCGCCGGGGGCCCAGAGCAGGAGCGAGCCCGGCGGGTGCACGAAGATGAAGTCCCGGTAGGGCAGGTCTCCGCGCAGCAGGAGGGACGCGGCGGAGAAGTAGACGCCCTCGTCGTAGTCCATCGGGTAGCCCAGCGGGCCGGAGTGGAAGAACGCCAGCGCGCGAAGCACCCAGGCCCCCAGCGCGATGAGCAACAACGGCCAGAGGTCCCGGCCCCGCGAGGCGCGCGGAGCGGTGGACGAGAACGGCGCTGCGAGCGGAGTGGGAGCGGGCTGCATCGGGATGGAGCTTGGGAGGCTACTACCGGTGCGCCCGGCCGCACGTGGGCTTCTTTCACGGCGGCGCGCACCGGCTTCGGAGCACCGCTCCGAGGGGCGGGGGACTGCCCGGCTTCCTGGTGCTTTCCGCCGGGCCCAGGCATGCGAGAGTCCTCCCCCGTGAGCACGAACGACCCCAGCGGGACGCTGGACTCCGCGTCCCTCCAGCGCGACGAGGCCAACCTCTGGTTCGGCGTCGTCCTCGCGCACGCGGCGGCGGCGATGCTCTTCTGCGCGGTGGCCTTCGCCGCGGACTTCTATCGCCTGCGCGGCTTCTGGCCTCCGGCCTCCGCGCGGCCCGGATACCTCGTTCCCTCGCTGGCGGGGGGGCTGCTGCTCACCGGCGGCGCGCTGCTGCACGTCGCGCTCCGGCCCGCGCCGCGCCGGGCCCGGCGCGTGTTCCTGGGCGCGCTGGGCGCGGGGGCGGGGTTCCTCGCGGCGCAGGCGTCCTGGCTGCACGTGCTGTGGTGGTACCGCGACCTGCGCATTCCGGACGGCGGCGTCTTCGCCTCCGCGTTGTACGGCCTGTCGGCGGTGCAGGCCGCGCATCTGGCGGTGGTGCTCGGCGGGTTGCTGCGCGCCGCCCTTCGCTTCCTGCGCGGCGGCGATGTCCGCGCCCCGCTGCGGCGGGCCCTGCCCGGCTGGTGGTGTTCGACGGTGATGTACGGCGTCCTCTTCGCGGTGGTGTACCTCCCATGAAGCCCACTCCCTGCCTCCCTGGAACGTCCTCCGTCTCGCGCTCGCTCCGCGTGCTCGCCGTGCTCGCGCTGGGGACGCTCGCCCCCGCCTGCCGCCGGGAGGCGCCCACCTTCGAGCCGCTGAAGCTCGCGGACGGCGCCACGGTTCCGGCCGCGACGCTGGCGCGCGGCTACGACGTCTACACGCACTACTGCGCGTCCTGTCACGGCGAGAAGGGCGACGGCCAGGGCCCCGCGGGTTCGGGCATGCGCCCCCCGCCGCGCAACTTCCACCAGGGCCTGTTCAAGTTCGGAGGCGTGGCCGCCGGCGAGCTGCCCACCGACGACGCGCTGAAGCGCACCCTGCGCAGGGGGCTGCACGGCACCCCGATGTTCGGGTGGGACGTGCCCCCGGCGGACGTGGACGCCGTCGTGCAGTACCTCAAGACCTTCAGCCCCCGCTGGACGCAGGAGCCTCCGGGCGCGGCGCTCGCGCTGTCCGAGGACCCCTGGAAGGGCCGCGAAGCCGAGGCCGTGGCGCGCGGACGCACCGTCTACCACGTGGCCGGCAAGGGCAACGCGGGCTGCTCCAGCTGCCACGTCGCCTACCTTCCCCGCGCCGAGCTCGCCGCGCTCACCGAGAGCGTCACGGGTCGCAAGGTGAACCTGGCGAACGCGGATCCGTACACCGCGCTGCCCAGGGACTCGGACTACTCGCTCACCGTGGACGCGAAGGGCGAAGCCACGCGGTTCGCCAAGGTGCTGCCCCCGGACTTCCTCTTCCACCGCCTGCGCACCGTGTGGCCCCAGGGCACCCGCGTCGAGGGCCAGCCCTACACCGCCCAGGTCCAGCGCGAGGACCTCTACCGCGTCATGGCCGCCGGCGTCGGCGGCGCCGCCATGCCCTCGTGGAAGGGCGCCATCCCGGAGGAGAACCTCTGGGCGCTCGCCTACTACGTGCAGACCCTCGTCGCGATGCACGACACCGACGCCGCCCGCGACCTCCAGCAGCAGCTGCGGGACTCCAAGGTGCAACCCTGATGGATTGATGCAGTTACCTGAAAAGTAGGTCTTTCTGGGAAACAAATTCCCAGACATCGCGAAAATCCGGGCATTGATTACCTCTTTTCCCGGAGTTTCACCCGTGACGACCTATTCCGTTCGTAGCGGCGACACGTTGAGCGGGCTGGCGCAGCGCTTCAACACGTCGGTGGGTTCGCTTCAGAAGACGAACCACATCGCGAACGCGAACCTCATCCGCGTGGGCCAGAGGCTGACGGTCCCGGATGGGTTCCAGGCGGCGCCTTCGAAGGGCGGCAGCTACACGGTGCGCAGCGGCGACACGCTGAGCGGCATCGCGGGCCGGCACGGCACGACGGTGGCGGCGCTGGCGAAGGCGAACCACATCGCGGATCCGAACAAGATCTACGTGGGCCAGAAGCTCACGATTCCGGGGGCGAGTGGCGGTGGTGGCGCGGCGCCGGTGCCGTCGAAGCCGACGGGTGGCGCGACGTACACGGTGCGCAGCGGCGACACGCTGAGCGGCATCGCGGGCCGGTACGGCACGTCGGTGGGCGCGTTGCAGCAGGCGAACCACATCGCGGATCCGAACAAGATCTACGTGGGCCAGAAGCTCACGATTCCGGGCCGCAGCGGGGGCGCGGGCACGTCGAATCCGCCGCCGGCGACGGGCGGGGTCGGGGGGACGCCGGGCACGTCGGGCGGCAAGGGTGGGGTGTCGGTGGCGCAGCTGCGGCGGATCATGCCGAACCTGTCGCAGGCGAAGGCGGAGCAGTACCTGCCGCACCTGAACAAGGCGATGGCGGAGGCGAACATCAACACGCCCCGGCGCAAGGAGATGTTCCTGGCGCAGCTGGCGCACGAGAGCGGCGAGCTGCGCTACATGGAGGAGATCGCCTCGGGCGCCGCGTACGAGGGCCGCAAGGACCTGGGCAACACGCAGCCGGGCGACGGCATGCGCTACAAGGGACGCGGGCCCATCCAGCTCACGGGGCGCGCGAACTACCGCGCGGCGGGCAAGGCGCTGGGCATCGACCTGGAGGGCCACCCGGAGCGCGCGAAGGATCCAGACGTCGCGTTCCGCATCGCGGGTTGGTACTGGAACTCGCGCAACCTGAACAGCTACGCGGACGCGGGCAACTTCCGCGAGGTCACCCGCCGCATCAACGGCGGCTACAACGGCCTGGCCAGCCGCGAGATGTACTACCGCCGCGCGCAGGACGTGCTGGGCTGAGCACGCTGCGCCGTCCGCACGAGAGCCGTCTGTCGCGCGGGACCTGGGTCCCGCGTCAGGGCGGCTGGCCGTGGTGGGGTGCCGTGATTCCAGGCACCTGACGGTGGCGCACCGGCTGCATCGCGGACCGGCTCCTCCTTCCTCGGAGCGAGCCCGATGTCCCGAATCGATGTCCCCGGTAGCAGCCCTCTTCCTCCCGACCCCACGCTCCCCGAACCCGGAGCCCCCACGCTGGAGCCACGCGTGGGCCCCGCCGGTGCCCGCCGGTCCTCCGTCAGCGAGAGCAGCGCCGCCCCGCCCGCGCGCAACGAGCTGCGGACCTACGACGGTCCCCCCGGTGCTCCGCCCAAGCCCCTTCCCCCGGGTACAGCCCCGGGGCCCGCCGTGTCCGCCCGGGAGCTCGCGGCGCTGGGGGGCCGGACGCGGGCCCCCTCGGCTCCCGTTCCCGAGGACGTCTACGCCACGCTCCGGTCGCACCTGACGCGGAGCCTGACGAACCCCTTCCTCACCGGCGGCGACGTGCAGGCCGCGCACACCGCGCTGGGCACCGTGCCGCGCGAGGCGTACCGCGCCACGCTGGAGCGCATGGACCGCGAGGGCCTGCTCGCCACGTACGTGTCCCGGATGGATGCCACGTCCCGTCAGGCCTTCCTCGAGCAGGCCGCGTCGAACGGCGTCCTCCTGCGGCGTCCGGGCGGTGTCTCGGGGCCGCTGGGCCTGCCCGGCCGGCCCGAGGTCTTCACCAATGATCCGAAGCTGCCGGGGGCGCTGCGGGACGCGGTGAATGCCCACGCCACCGACACGGGCCGTGCAGCCGTCGTCGCCCATGACGCCTACCTGCTGCGCTACGGCGAGGCCGTGGCACGGGCCGACAGCCTCCGAGCCCTGCGCGCGCTCGGTCCGCCTCAGGCGCTGGACCTGCGGGAGACGTCGCTCGGGCTCGCCTGGTCCGACCCCCAAAGGGAGCGCTACGAGTCCGAATGGAAGGCCGGCCTGGGCCGCCCCCAGCGCTCGCTCGTCCAGGCCTACGAGGCCGTCACCGCCCGCGCGCAGGTCCTCTCCGGAGAGAAGCCCGCCGGGGCCTTCCTCTCCGCCGAAGCGAGCGCGTCCCACGACCTGCTCCACCTGAAGACCGAGGCCCGCGCCTCCGCGCGCGGCCCCGTCGACGTCCATGCGCAGGCGGGGGTCGCCACGAAGGCGGGACCCCTGGGGCTGGAGGTGATGACGGATGCGCACGGCAAGGTGGAGACGCAGCTCCAGGTGGACCTGAGCATCGCCAGCGTGAGCCGCGACTCGGAGGGCAAGGTGGAGCTGTCCCTGGGCGCGGGACCGCACGCCCGCGCGCACGCGACCCTCAACCCCCGCACCGCGGAGTTCGGTGGCGGCGTGTCCTTCGCGGTCTCAGACAAGAGCGGCCAGCACCACGCGGGCCTCAAGCTCGGCTACGGCCTGCGCGGCCTCACCCCCGAGCGCGCCGCCCAGGCCGTCCGGAGCGATGTCCCCGGCCTCTTCAGCCGCCCGAAGGACCTGGATCCCGGCCTCACCTGGGACGCGCTGCCCACGGAGCGCCGGGCCCTCTATGAACGGCAGGGTTGGACGCGCGAGGAGTGGGCCCAGGACTCGCGGGGGTGAGCACCGCGAGGTCAGGGCGTGGTCCGGGGGGCGGGTGGATCCGGCGACTCCTGTGGGGCGGGCTGCGGGCGCAGCGCGATGGCGGTCCACAGGGCCAGGTGCCAGGGAAGGAAGATGAGCGCCATGCCGCCCGTGAGCAGGGCGCCCAGGATGCTCAACAGCCCCCAGCCCACCGCCATCGCCCACAGCCCCACCGAGCCGAGGACCTGCAGGTCCCGAGAGCGCTCCAGGTGGCCCAGGACGGCGCACAAGGTCACGAGCCAGATGCCTCCGCCCGTGACGGAGAGGAACGTGTCGTCGCTCATCTTGAAGGAGTTGCCCAACTGCTGGAGCAGGAAGAGGGCTCCGGACTGGTACAGCACGGACAGGGCCGCGATGACGATCTTGCCCGCGTTCTGGGGCTCTTCCTTGAGGGAGAGCCCCTCCTTCTCCAGCAGCTCCGGCGGCAGCTCCATCGCGTACGGGTAGCCCAGGGCCAGCAGGGCCTCCTTCGCCGCGTGCCGCACCTTCATCCCGCCCGAGCCCACGTGGTCCCCCACCTCGTTGCTCCGGTCCAGCAGCCCCAGGAGCAGGTCCGCCCGCTCCCGGAGCGACTCGTCCGCCGAGGGCGGGCGGCCCAGTCCCACGATGAGCGCGTCGACGTCCGCGGGCACCCTGCCCGGGGAGCGCGCCTCCTCCAGCAGGAGCGCGAGCGGAGGAAACGCCTCCGCCGCGATGGGCGCGAGCGCGCCTTCGGACGGCTCGTCTCCGGTGGAGGGCGGCGCGGAACGGGTGGCTTCCTGGGACATGGGGTGCTCCTGGGCGACAGTCATCCTCCGCCGGATGGGTGGGGAGCAAGGGCCCCCCTTCCGCCTGGACTCCGAGGGAGAGGCCGTCTCCGTGGCGCGGCTCAGCGCACGCTCGCGGACAGGACCTTCTCCACCACCACCACGTCGTGCCGCGTCCCGTTGAGCTCCGCGTGCTTCGCGTGGACGCCCACGCGGGTGAAGCCCAACTTCTCGAACCGCTCGAGCGCGTGCGTGTTGCCGGCGAGCACGCAGGTCGTGAGCTTGTGAATGCCCCGGGCCTCCGCGGCCTTCATCAGGGACTCGAGCAGGAGGGTGTCCACGTTCCTGCCCCGGGCCTCCTTCGCCACGAAGACGTGGAAGTCCGCCACGCCCGCGTAACACTCGCGCAAGCTGTAGGCGCTGGTGGAGGCGCACCCGATGACGCGGCCGTCCTCCTCCGCCACCAACACCGGGTGGCGCTCGTCCCACTCCGCGCCGGGCTCCAGGGCGAAGAGCGAGGGGCGCCGGGCGACGGCCGCGGACTGGAGCGACGCGACAGCGGCCCGGTCCTCAGGCGCCGCGGGCCGCACGGTGGGCGGTTGAAGTGGGGTGCTCGGCGGCACCGGCGCCTCTTCTCGAGGCCCCGTCGTCGGGGTCATCAGGATGGCGGACACCAGCGTCAGGTGCCAGGGCATCAGGAGCGCCGCGACGAACTCGCCCTGGAAGAGCACCACCAGCCCCACCACCGCCCAGCACACCGACTGGAACAGCAGCCACATCGAGCCCTTTTCCTGCCGCGTCGGGTCGCCCCTGATGATGCCCCACAGCGCCATCAGCGTGGGAAACAACACCAGCAGGGCCAGGGTGCCGTAGCCCTTCGCGAACAGCGCCGAGAAGTCCCATGGCGCCACGTCCGCGAGCGGCATCAGCCGGCGCAACTGGTACAGCCCCGTCAGCAGCAGGAAGACCGTGCTGCCCACTCCGGCGCCTTGGCGCGACCGGGGCGGAGGGCGGCGGCCTTCCCTGGCGTTTTCTTCCTCTGGAGTCGTCACCCGCGCTAGCGCCGGTGAGCGCGCCAGCAGGGCGGCCTCGGCTTTTCGCCACGCTCTCTCCGCGAGCGCTCGCTCCGGTGCCAGTTCTCCGAGGTCGGTATCCACTTCCCGCCACCCTCGCTGGGCTGACGCTGGCCCGGGAGGACCCGCCAGCAGGGCGGCCTCGGCTTCCTGCCACGACCGCTTGACCCGGGGTGGTGCGGTAGGCGTCGGAGAGGACTCCTCCTCGGTCGGAGGCCGGGTGCGGTGGGCTTCCTGCGACATGGATGTGCTCCTCTTTCACCTGCGAGCCAGCGGCGGGCAAGGGGGGCTGCCTTCGCACGGGGTACGAGGGGGCAGCCGCCAGAAGAAGGTCGCAGCTCCCCCGCGTGCGCACCTTTCCCGGGCATATCCCTACTCCACTTCGAAGAGCGAGGACACGCGATGCCGATGGAACGAGCACAGCGCTTCGTGGACGCACTGCGGAACCTGGAGGAGCACGGCGACATCGAGCCGCTGGTCGCCCTCTTCACCGACGACGCGCGGGTGAGCAACGTGGCCTCGCACAGCGTCTTCTCCGGCATCGCGGGCGCCCGGCGCTTCTGGACCGAATACAAGGGCACGCTCGGTCAGGTGCGCTCCACCTTCCGCAACGTGATTGAGTCCGGCGACCGCGTGGCCCTCGAATGGGAGACGCAGGGCACCGCGCACAACGGGGCCGCCATCGCCTACGAGGGTGTCTCCATCATCGAATGGGATGGCGACCGCGTCCGCCGCTTCTTCGCCTACTTCGATCCGCACGCCCTGGGCCTGGAGCTGGCCCAGGGGACCGCGCCCCGTTCAGAAGTGCCCGCGACCACGCCCGCGTGAGCGGCGTGCACGACTTCAGGCGGCCCTCGGAGGGTGAGCAGGCGTCATCCGCCCTGGTTGCGCCGCTGTCACAAGGGTTCATCAGACAAGGGTTCTCCTAGACCCAGAGCCCACATGCACTTCCGTGCACCGGGGCCGCGAGCCGGGGTAGCGTGGAGCGGTGGCGGCCCACTTCGACGGGCCGCGTCGTCTCCTTGGGAATCCCATGATGACCCGCGTCATTGCCCCTCTGCTGGCCGTCCTGCTCCTGGCGGCCTCCCCCGCCAGCGCGGCCCTCGCGCCGGATGCACCCGTGCTGATCGCGGCGGCCAAGCGCAAGCCCGTGAAGAGCAGGGCTTCTTCCTCGACCCCGTCGTCCACGCAGGAGATGGCGGAGCAGACGACCTCCTCGCCGGCCGCGCCGGTGCCGGTGACGCCGGACGTGACGCCGCCGGTGTCCGCCACGCAGGAGCCGGGCTCCACGGCCACCCCGGGCGCCGCGTCGGAGCCGGGCCTGGACTTCGACCTGCTGACGCCGGAGTCGGAGGCGTCCGCGGGCCTGCTGGACCCGAACCTGGAGGGCCAGCTCAAGACGCGGCGGACGATGCTCAAGCTGCACCAGGGCTTGGGGCTCGCGATGGCGGGCGGCCTCACCGCGGCCACGGTGCTGGGGCAGATCCAGTTCAACCGCTCGTTCCGGGGCCATGGCGATGACCGCTCGCTGCTCGCCTGGCACCGGGGCGTCGTCATCGGCACGTCGGTGCTGTTCGCCACGGTGGCCACGCTGGGCGTCCTGGCGCCGGATCCGGTGGAGCGCGCGTTCCAGTGGGACACGGTGACGTTCCACAAGATCTTCATGAGCCTGGCCACCGCGGGGATGATCACCCAGGCGGTGCTGGGCATCCTGGCGACGGACAGCTACGGAGAGCTGCGAGAGCCGAAGCTCGCCACCGCGCACCAGGTGGTGGGCTATGCGACGTTGGGCTGTGTCGCCGCGGGCATCGTCACGCTCACCTTCTGACGTGAGACTCCCTGTCGTGAATGTCTCCGCGCGCAGGTCGTTATGTGGAGGCAGCTGTATCCCTTCCTGGAGGACGCCGTGATTGCCTGTCGACTCGCCCCGCTTGCTGCCCTGCTGCTCGCGCTCCCCGCCGCCGCGCAGGACGCGGTCCGCATGTATTCCGTGAAGAAGGACTCCAGCAACCTCACCTACAAGCTCATCCACAAGCTGCACGAGGTGTCCGGCAAGGCCCCTCCCAGCGAGGGCAAGGCCGTGCTGAAGCCGGACGGCACCCTCCAGGTGGCCGTGCGCGCCCAGGTGAAGGACTTCGACTCCCAGAACTCCAACCGCGACACGCACATGCTGGAGGTGACGGAGGCGTCCAAGTTCCCGCTCGTGGAGCTCAAGGCCGTGGCCACCGGCGTGAAGGCGCCCGCGACCTTCCCGGGCTCCGTGCCGGTGAAGCTCAAGGGCAAGCTCACCTTCCACGGCGTGACGAAGGACGTGGAGGTCCCCATGACGGTGAAGTTCGACTCCGCGAAGCAGGTGACCGCGGACGGCGCCTTCGAGATCAGCCTGGAGGGCTACAACATCGAGCGCCCCACGCTGCTGCTGGTGAAGGTGGATGACAAGCTGGTGCTGGAGCCCCACCTCGTCTTCCAGGAGGGCACGTGAGCTCGTCGCGCCGGGACTTCTTCAAGAAAGTGTTGGGAACGGGCGCCGTGGTCGCGGGGCTGCCGGCGTGCGCGCCGGACATCGACCCCGCGCCGGTGCTGGATGTGCCGATGCCGGGCGAGGACGGCATCGTGGCGCTGGTGGTGCAGCGCTACCCGGACCTGTCCCGCACGGGCGGCGCGGTGACGCTGCGCTTCCCGGGCGGCTCCGGTCAGGAGAACCTGCTGGTGGTGCACCCGTCGGCGGACACCTACGCGGTGCTGTCCGCCACGTGCACCCACGTGGGCTGCCCCATGGGCTTCGACGGCACGGAGGCCGTGTGCCCCTGCCACCTGTCCCGCTTCGCCACCGACGGCAAGGTGACGCACCCGCCCGCCACGGTGCCGCTGAAGACGTACGTGGCCACGTACAACGCGGGCACGCAGGTGCTGAGCATCTCGCTCAAGGCCGGTGACGAGACCTTCCCCGCCGTGGTCAACGGGAAGCTGACCCTCACCTTCGCCCAGTTCCCCGACCTGCAGAACGCGGGCGGCATGGTGAGCGGGAAGCCCACCGGCTACGGCAAGACGGTGTTCATCTTCAAGCTGGCGGACGGCACGTACTCGGCGGTGGACTCCATCTGTCCGCACCAGCAGTGCGAAGTGGGCTTCGAGGCCAGCCTCGACGAGCTGCTCTGCCCCTGCCACGCGTCGACGTTCACCAAGACGGGCACCGTGACGCAGGGCCCGGCCACCAGCGACCTGAAGACGTTCACGGTGGCGCCGGGCGCGTCCGAGGTGGTCGTCACCATCCCCTGAGGCGAGGGGCCCGTGGCGGAGGGGAGGCCGCGTGCCTCCCGCTCCCAGGGCCTTGCTCAGCGCAGCCGGCTCCAGAACGAGCGCCGCGACGAGATGCGCGCCAGCGCGTCCTGCAAGGCCTCGTCCTGGTCCGCGCGCTGGGCGATGTCCCCCAGCGCGATGATGCCCACCAGCCGGTCATCCGGCTCCACCACGGGCACGCGGCGCACCTGCCTGCGGCCCATCAGGTCGATGACGCCGTGGAGGTCCTCCTCCGGCATCACGGCCTGCAGGTCCTCCGTCATCACGTCCCCGGCGCGCAGGCCGTCCACGGAGCGCGGGCCGGTGAAGGCGCGCAGCGCGAGGTCCCGGTCCGTGACGAGCCCCAGCAGCCGGCCCTCCGCGTCCACGATGGGCACGGCGCCGCAGTCCTCGTCCCGCATCAACCGCGCCACCTCGCGCAGCGTGCTGCCGCGGTGGGCGGTGCGCACCTGTCGGGTCATCACGTCGCGCGCGGTGAGCCGCTCCCGCCTCCAGCGGCGCTGGGAGGACGCGGCCGGTCGGGCGGGGGCCGCGCGCGGGTCCCGGGCCGGGCGGTCGCGCAGCAGGGGCTCCTCTCCGCCGTAGCCGGTGCGGTCCCACTCCCGGTAGTCGGAGCGCTGGCCGCGCAGCTCGTAGTCGGGGACCTCGCCCATCGTCCGGTCGGGGCCTTCGCCGTTGGCGAAGCGCACGTCCCGGTCGTCGCGGCCGTAGGGGCCCTCCGCGCCGCCGTGCTCGCCGTCGCGGTCCGCGCGCCACGCGCCGGTGTCGTCCACGTCGGTGCGCACCTGGCCCAGGCGCCAGGCGGCGGCGCGGTGGAAGCGGCCCTCGCGGGCGGCGGGCTCCTCGTCGCGCGCGGGGTTCCAACCGCTCACGTCGGACTCGGCGCGCTCGCGCGAGCCCGGGGGGGCCACGTCCGGGGCGCGGTGCGTGGCCATGGCCTCCGTGGGCGGCGTGGAGATGTCCGAGCGCCCCAGGTCCTGCCGTCCGTTGCCGTTGCCGTGGTCCTTGGTGCCCATGTGCGTCGCAGGCCTCCTCGCCTGACGAACATGGGAAGCCGGCCGGGGCGCGCAAAGCTCCAGCCAGCCGTGGGCGGCGACGCTCGTCCGCCCGCCCTTCGCGAGGACGGCCGCGTCAGGCGACGGTGAGCGCGTCGCCCAGGTGCACGAGTCCCCGGAAGTCCTCCAGGTCCGCGCCCGCGTCCGGCGCGGCGATGGCCAGCGCGCCCCGGGGCAGCCCCTCCGCAAGCCTCGCCAGCAGCGACCGGTGGGCCTTCGCGCGCGCGTCCTCCATGCCCTCCAGGTGCTCCAGCGCGAGCACCGCGTCGGTGTCCGCGGCGCCGCGGGCGTGGGACTTCAGGTTGGCGGCCGGGGCGAGGCCGTCCTCGCGCGCCCAGCTGCGGTTGAGCACGTAGCCCGCGAAGGGCAGGCCCTTGGCCTGGAGCGCCTCCTGGAAGAAGGCGGCCTCGCGCAGCGCCGCGGCCTCCGGCGACGTGACGAGCAGGAAGGCCGCGTCCTTCGACGACAGGTGCTGGCGCAGCCGGTCCGCGTGCAGCCGGATGCCGGCGAACAGGCCTCCGAAGGCGGCGACGAAGGTGCGCATCTCCTGCGCGAAGCCGTCGCCGAAGATGCCGTCCAGCACCTTGCCCACCAGCGCCTGCGCGCCCTGCCACAGCCGGCCGGCGCGGCCCGAATCCGGACCGAAGAGGGACACCACCCGGTCGTCCAGGAAGCGCGCCAGCCGGCCCGGGGCGTCCAGGAAGTCCAGCGCGTGGCGGCTGGGCGGGGTGTCCAGGAGGATGAGGTCGTAGTGCCCCTCCGCCAGGAAGCCGTCCAGCGCCTCCGCGGCGGCGTACTCCTGCACGCCCGCGACCAGCTCCGACAGGAAGCGGTACAGGCGATGCTCCAGCACGGCGCGCGCGGCGCTCTCCGTGGCGGACAGCCGGCGCACCATGCGCTCGAAGACGATGTGCGGCTCCAGCATCCACACGTCCAGCCGGCCCGCGCCGCGGGCGCCGTCCGCGTAGAGCCGCTCCGGGGGCACGGACGTGGGCTCCGAGCCGTTCTCCTTCAGCCCCATCGCCTCCGCCAGCCGGCGCGCCGGGTCGATGGTGAGCACCAGCACGTGGCGCCCCGCGCGGGCCGCGGCCACGCCCAGCGCCGCCGCCGTCGTCGTTTTGCCCACGCCGCCCGCGCCGCACAGGACGATGATCCGCTTGTCGCGCAGCAAGCCGTCCAGGCTCATGGCGTGGCCTCCTGGCCGCTCGGGACAGCGGCCCCTTCGAGTGGGGACACCAGCAGCTCCGACAGCCGCTCCACCAGCGCCATGCCCGTCAGCGCCAGCTCCGGCATCCCCCATTGTGGCACGGGCGTGCCCGCCGCCAGCCGCCGCCGCGCCTCCCTCGCGCGCTCCAGCCGCTCCAGCGCCCGCTGGCCGCGGTGGGGGCCGTGCGTCTCCAGCAGCCGCTCCAGCGCCGCGCGCGACTCCGGCGTGAAGGGGTCCTCCGGCATCCGGTTGAGCACCGCGGCGGACAGGGGCAGGCCCACGTCCTTCAGCTCCTCCACCAGCGCCAGGGTCTCGCTCACCGGCAGGGGCTCTGGCAGCGTGGTGAGCACCACGCCGGTGCGCGAAGGGTCCTGGAGCAGGTCCAACCCCTCGCGGACCGCGCGGCCCACGGGCCCGCCCGGCATCAGCGACAGGATGCTGCGGGGCAGGGTGGCCAGCGCCAGCGCGTGGCCGGTGGCGGGCAGGTCCACCACCGCCAGCGGGTGCACCGCGCGGCCGTCCGGGTGCTTGCGCCGCAGCAGGGCGAGCATCTGGAACAGCAGCCCCATCTCCTTGAGCGCGGGGCCCGCCTCCAGGAAGCGCCGCAGCGCCCTGGAGCGCAGCGCGGCCTCCGCCAGCCACTTCACGGGCAGCGTCTCCTCCAGGAAGAGCCGGTGCCCCTCCTGGGCGGACAGGCGCACGAAGGACAGGTTCGGCGCCACCGGCACCACGCGGGGCCCGGCCTCCTTCGCGCCCACCAGGCTCGCCAGGGCGGACGGGCCGCCCTCGTCCGGGGACAGCTCCACCAGCAGCACCGGACGGCCCGTGCGGGCCGCCGCCAGGGCCAGGGCCGCGGAGACCGTCGTCTTCCCCACGCCGCCCTTGCCCGACACAAGCACGGCGCGTCTGCTCCACAAGGACTCCAGCACCACGCTCCCATCCCCCGCGCCTCGGGCGCGACCCTACACAGTGAGCAAGGAAGCGCGTCCCGACAACCACCCGGTGATGCGCCCAGGAACGGTCGTCCGCACGGCCGCTCGCCGGCAATCATAGCGGCTTCCGCCGGCGACCCGTCAGGTCCCCACCCCCACGGAGCGCATGGGTGGAGGGGCGCCGGGGTCCACCGCCCGTGGGTCATGACGCGACGTGCGAGGCCGCGCCGCGCCCGCCGTCCACGAGCGCGCGGAGGACCCGACAGGTCCCACGCGTCCGTATCCTCCGGGAAAGAGAGGGCCACGGACTGGTGGCGTCCCTGTGGTTTTAGGTACCCTGCGGCCCTCTGCGTGGGAGAGGGTATGGCGGTGCTGCGGGAGTGGGTCTTCGGGACACAGCGTGTCTCGCTGGAGTCCTCCGACATCCTCTGGACGAAGGTCCGGGGTTCGTTTTCCGAGACGGACGTGCGTGAGCTCGTGGACGTGTTCCATGAGCTGGAGGCGGGCCCCGACAAGCGCCTCTACCTCGTCGTGGACCTGAGCAGCTCCGAGGGGCTGTCGGTGGCGCCACGCAAGTACCTGGCCGAACACGTGCGCCCCACGTGGTTCCGCGGCGTCGTCTTCTTTGGCGCGAAGCGCACGCACCGCGAGGTCCTGCGGGCGTTGGTGGTCGCGCTCCAGTTCTCCGGGGACACGAAGCTGGACGCCGAGTTCGTGGACTCCGAGGCCCAGGCCCGCGCGTGGCTGGAGGCCCACCGGCGCCTTCAAGCCCCCTGAAGCCGGCGCGGGGGACCCAGGCCGTCAGTGGACGGCCCAGCGCTCGGCGATCTCCTCGCACGCGAGCACCACGTCGCCCAGCCGGCGGATGTGCGCGCGCGGCGCGACGAACAGCGACCCGGCGAACACGTCCACCACGGTCATCAACCGGTGGTCCGCGGGGCCCAGCCGGCACAGGTGCTGCTCCGCGAAGCGCTGGAGCAGCGTGCCGATGTACTGGCCGCTCCGCTCGTCCAGCGGGTGCGTCTTGGAGAAGTAGAGCTTCATCAACCCCACGCGCGGGTTGCCCTGCTTGTCCAGCCGCTGCACCACCACCTCCGGGCGCACGCTGATGGTGACGCCGGCCATCTCCAGCACGGGCGGCTCCGCGCCCACCGCGCTGATGATGGCGTCATCCAGGTCCAGCCAGGGCACCAGGTCCGCGAAGCGCTCCAGCGCCTCCGAGCACAGTTGCATGCGCTGCGCCTCGAACTCCGTCTGGGGTACCGCGCAGGCGAAGCGGCGCTGGGCCTCCCGCAGGACGTTCAGGTCCAGGCCCCGGCAGAGGAACTCCGTGATGGCGTGGGACGCCTCCGGGTAGCGCAGATACTGGGCCTCCGGCGGGTGCTTCTGGTCGTGGATGATGCGCTTCCGGCGGGCAGGCGTCGCGATGAGGTACTCCCCCAGCTTGTTGACCGAGACGCGCGGCAGTTCACGGGTTTCCGGCACGGTGTTCCCCCTCTGGAAGGCTGTCGGAATGGGTACACAGTACAGTGAGGGTCTGACATCCAATGGACAGCCGCGCCTTGTCCCAAGGTGCAGGTTCGCCAGGGGGCGCTTCCCTGGGGTGGCGGGGGTCGGCGTAGGGTTCGTCCAGTGACGCCGGGGGGAGGACCGAATGGATCAACTGCGTGAATGGACGTGTGGCGCGCACCGCATCCGGATGATGGCGCCGGACGTGTTGCACACGAGATACACGGGCATGGTGGGGCTGCAGGACGCCAAGTGGGCGCTGCGGGTCTACGAGGAGATGGCGGCGCAGGGGCCGTTCTACCTGGTGGCGGAGGTGCCGGGCTCCGAGCTGCCGGCCGAGTCCCGCAAGTACCTGGCCAACAACGTGCGCGCGGAGTGGATGCGCTCGGTGGTGTACGTCGGGTCGGACCTGACGCAGCGGGTGGTGGGCAAGGCGATGTCGGTGGCGATGCTGCTCACCGGCCACACGGCCAGCTTCGACACGGTCTTCGTGGACACGATGGCGCAGGCCGAGGCGTGGGTGGACACGCACCGTCAGGAGCACGCCCCGCGCCGCACCGGGTGACACGCGGCCGTCGTCCGGTGGAGCGCGGAGGCGGGCCAGGACGGGCATCCCGTGCCCACGCCCTGGCCCGCGCAGGGCGGCCTCCGGTGGCTCCGCTCCTCCTCGGCGTCAGGAGGGGCGGGGGGCCGGGAGCCTGCGCGGCTCAGACATCCAGGCACCGGTCCGGGTGGCCATAGCGATACACGTCGGAGAGCGGGTTGGTGCCCGCGTCGCTGCGCGGGCCGTCGCCATCCGGGATGTCGTCGAGCATGGCCCCGGGCGTGCGCTCGCGCGGGTCGAACAGGTGCAGGCCGCTGGCGTCGTCGTGGAGGCGGAGGTCGCGGTCGTCGTCGTCGTCCTCGGTGCGCAGGTGGACGCCCTTCTCGTCGGCCTCGGTCAGCTCGCGGCGCGGGGGCCGCGTCTCTTCCTCCTCCGAGTCAGGGCGCGGCGGCGCCTTCGGCTCCGTCGCTTCGCGGGGAGCCTCTTCGCCATGTCGCGGGTCGGTCGGGCGCCCGTAGTAGTCCTCGGCGGGCTGCGGGGGTACGGGGCGCTTGTTGTTGTCGGCCATGGTGGGTTCCCTCCGTCGAAGGAGGTTCGTCATCGCCCCCCGCGAACGGCAACCTGTGCCCGGAGCGTTCCCGCGGGGCCGCAGGGCGAGCAGCCAGGCGTCATGGCCCTCCCGTGGGTGGCATCCGGGCGACACGCGGAAGCAGGGAGGGACAGGGCCCGGGGGCCCAAAGACTGTCATGCCATGGATGGGGTTGGGTGACGGCGCGCCGATGTCTGGATTGGCGTGGGAGCTGGCCTGGGCTCACACCGGCTCGTGGCCGTCGTCGTCCAGGTCATCGTCCTCGAAGGACTCCTCGAAGACCTCTTCGGGGGCCTCCTCGTCCAGCCCGGCCAGCTCATCCAGGTCCTCCACGGGCAGGGGCTCGTCGTGCACGCTCGGCGTCACGTCGTCACCGGCCAGGAAGGGCGGCGGGTGCGCGGGCTCGGCGGTTTCGGAGGCCATCGCGGCCTCCTCGGCCGTCAGCTCCCGAGGGTGCAGCCCGCCCTCCAGCAGCTCCGCCTGGTTGCGCCGGCCGGTGGCCTCGCGCGCGGCCTCCGCCACCTCTTCCGCGGAGGCCTGCCGTCCGTAGGTGGGGGCGTGCTCGCGCAGCCACTCGCGCAGGGCCTCCGCCAGCTCCGCCGCCGTGCCGAAGCGGTCGGCCGGGGACTGGCGCAGCGCCCGGACCACCACCGCCCTCAGGCCCGCTGGGACGTCGCGCGCCAGGTCCGCCACCTCCTGGGGGCCCACCAGCGCCATGCGCGCCGCCACCTCCGTCAGGGGCATCCACGTGGGGCCCTGGGCCTGGACCGGGGGCAGGTCCGGTGGCGGCGGGGGCGCCGTGTCCCCGTGGGCCAGGGGATGCGTCCCCGTCAGCACCTCCAGGAGCACCAGCCCCAGGGAGAACAGGTCGCTCCTCGCGTCCACGGGCTCGCGCCGGAGCGCCTCGGGTGACGCGTACGCCACGTCCCCCTTCACCAGCGGGCGGCTGGTGATCTCCCGCCCGGGCAGCGTGGAGAAGGCGGCGGTGAAGTTGGTGAGCTTCACCTCGCCGTGCACGCCCAGGCGCAGGTTCCGGGGGCTCACGTCGCGGTGGACGATGCCCAGCGGCCGGTTCCATTCATCCCGCAGCGTGTGCGCGTGGTGCAGGGCCTCCGCGACCTCGGAGACGACCCACGCGCCGAAGGCCGGGGACATGGGCTTGCGGCGCATGGCCACCAGGTTGAGCACCGTGTCCAGGGAGCGGCCCTCCACGTACTCCATCACCACGTGCGGCACGCCCCGGTAGGCCTTCAGGTGATAGACCTTCGCGATGCCCGGGTGGTTGAGGCGGTACGTCAGCTCCACCTCCTCCACCAGCCGCCGCCGCTCCACGAAGCCAGAGGGGTTGCGCAGTCGCTTGATGACCACCGGGCCGCCCATCCCGCCCCGGTAGCGCCGCCGCGCCAGCATCAGCAGCTCCCCGGTGGAGCGCACCTCCAGCTTGCGGACGAACTCGAAGGCCGTGCCTCCCACCGTGAACAGCACGCGCGGCCGGCGGGGCACGCCGGGGATCTCCTCCGTCGTCGTATCGGGCGTCTTCATGTCCTGCCTTTCAACCTGTGAGGTCGAGCGCGAATCGCTCGACCCCGCAGGTAGCACAAACCCAGTCGCGGGGAAAACCTCCAGGGTTGTTTGGAAGGCGGAGGACGTCAGGGGTTCAGCGGTCCCGGCGCAATCCCAGACGCCGCAGCCCCCGGGCCCACCACCGCCGCAAGGCCAGCCACCGGGCCTGGGGCCAGGACCGGGGAGGCGGGAGCGGCGCGGCCAGCCCCACCGTGGGGGCGGGGGTGGGGTCGCTGGAGTGGGGCGCGGCGCCCGGGGCGCGGCGTTCGGGGGCGCGGGCCCACCGGCGCAGCTCGCGGGCCTCCTCGTTGCCGTCGAAGTACGCGTCGGACTCCTCGGTGACGGCGTCGTGGAGGGGCGGGGCGTTGAACAGGGGGAGGTCCCAGCTGGACGTGGCCTGCTCCAGGGCGGCGCTCAGGTCCGCGTAGAGGTCCGCGCCCATCTGGTAGCGCTGGTGGACGTCCTGGCGCAGCAGGCGTTCACAGATGTCATCGAGGGCGCGAGGCACGCGGGAGTTGAGGGCCCGGGCGGAGCGGCCCTTGATGGATTGGATCCCGCCCAGCAGCGCCGCGGCCGGCACGTCCGGCGGGTAGGGGAAGTCGCCGGTGAGGACCTGGAAGAGCACGAGCCCCAGGGAGTAGAGGTCGTCGGTGGGCTGGTACACGTAGCGGGACATGCCCTGGGGGTGGCTCAGCCAGTAGCGAAGCAGCTCCGGGCTGCGGTAGCTGGGCGTGCCCGGCGGGGGCCGGCCGTCGGTGATGGCCGGGGCGCAGGCGTGGTCGCTGGAGCCGAAGTCCACCAGCACCGGGCGCTCGTCCGACGCGCGCACGATGATGTTGCTGCCTTTGATGTCGCGGTGGCGCACGCCCGCGCGGTGGATGAAGTCCAGCGTCAGGCCCAGCTCCGCGAACAGCCGCGCCACCTGCCGGGCGGTGGGCCGCGCCTCCACGGCCCAGTCCGACAGCGTGGGCCCCTCCACGTAGTCCATCACCAGGAAGAGGTAGCCCGTGCGCGGGTGCGGCCAGCGGTGGTAGCCGCGCAGCGCCACCACGTTGGGATGGGTCATGCGGTGCAGGACGCTCACCTCCTTGAGGGTGCGCGCGTCCACGTGCGAGCCCTCCTCGGAGTCCTGCGGGCCGTGGAGCGCGAACTTCAGCGCCACGGGGATTCCGCCGCTCTCCGCCAGGAACACGGTGCCGTAGCCGCCGGTGGCCAGGCGCTTCACCAGCTTGAAGCTGCCCACGACCTCCTGGGGCCGCAGCAGCAGCGGATGTCCCCCGATGCCGGTGCTCATGGCGCGGCACCGCCCGGGCCCCGGGGATGGCGGGCGCCGGGAAGATGTGAGGGGTTCAATCGGAGAGGGAGAACGTGGGTGGGAGGATGCATGCGTGAAGAGGGGCGGTAGGACCTGGGAGGTCCATAGCATGGCGGATGTCCCTTGGGGTAGTGTGGCTGCCGTGTCAGGTAGGCTGCCGGACACCTGACGTCCTGGGAGACATGGTCCGGTGAGGGGTGGTGAGCGGCAATGAACGAGGAGCTGGCCATCACGGTGGGCGCGGTGGCGCGAGCGGCCCGCGAGCGGCAGGGCCTGACCCAGGGCGACGTCGCCAGCCAGGTGGGCATCGCGATGGAGGTCTACAGCCGGATGGAGCGGGGGCGGGTGTTGCCCAGCTCCACGACGTTGCGCCGGTTGAGCATGGTGTTGCGCATCCGCGCGGACGCGCTCCTGGGATTGGACGGGCCCACGCCGCCGGAGGAGGCGCGCACGCTGGCATTGGCGGACCGCGAGGAGGACTCCCCGGCCTTGCGGCGGCTGGTGCGTGTGTTGCGGCCGTTGGACGAGGAGGCGCTGAAGGCGATGGGGCTCGTCATCCAGGGTGCGCTGGCATTGCGTGAGCGTTGAAGGGCGGCGGGGCGGGCCTGAAAACTTGCATGTGAGGGGAGAGGTGCAAGGTTTTGGGGGATGCCCGCCCCGGTCAACGAGAAGCTGAACACGGTCTTTGGAGCCGCCGCCCGCGACGCGCGGATCCGGTTGGGACTCACGCAGGCGGACGTGGCGGAGCGCGTGGGCATCGCGATGGAGGTCTACAGCCGGATGGAGCGGGGGCGGATGTTGCCCCGGGCGCAGAACCTCCGGCGGCTGTGCGACGTGTTGGCGGTGTCCGCGGACGTGCTGCTGGGCGTGGGGCAGGGACCCTCGCCGGTGTCGCCCAGGGCCACGCCGCGTCAGGAGGACTCGCTGGAGTTGAGGCGCCTGCTGCGCACGCTGCGCGAGCTGGAGCCCCGCGAGCTGAAGGCCGTGGCGCGCGTGGTGCGCACGGTGGTGTCGGTCATGCCCGCGAGGCCCTCCGCGCCTGGCGCCCGCAAGAAGACCCCGGCTCCGGGCCGGAAGCGCCGGACGTAGGGCACGGCGTCACGGCACCTCGTCGAGCGCGATGAGGCGCGGTTGTCTTGACGCAATGTCAGCAATCCGAAACCCAACGCGATTTCAAGAGCCCTGACGTGCAGTCCCACCACCCATTTCCTGTCTGCTCGCCTGCTCCGCGGACCCGAGGGCGTGCCTTCGTGCGAGCCCCCCTCCCCAATGCCAGACGGGTGGGGTAGCACGGGGCGTACGCCATGCTCCCTCCCCCGACGCCCGCGGATGAGCCCCGGCGCCTCCAGGCCCTGCGCTCGTTGTGTCTGTTGGATACGCCCCCGCACGAACGCTTCGACCGCATCGTGCGCGCCGCGTCCCACCTGTTCCGTGTGCCCATCGCGCTCGTGTCCCTGGTGGACGAGGGCCGGCAGTGGTTCAAGGCCCGCCAGGGCCTGTCCGCCCTGGAGACGCCGCGCGAGCTGTCCTTCTGCGGCCACGCCATCCTCTCCCCCGCCACCTTCGTCGTGCCGGACGCGCTGCGCGATCCGCGCTTCCACGACAACCCGCTCGTGTTGGGCGCCCCGTTCGTGCGCTTCTACGCCGGCCACCCCTTGCGCGCCGGCGACGGCAGCCGCGTGGGCACCCTCTGCCTCATCGACTCTCAGCCTCGCGACTTCTCCGACGCGGACCGCGCCGCGCTCGTGGACATGGCGGGCTGGGCGGAGGTGGAGCTCAACGCGCTCGACGAGCGCGAGGCCCGCGCCGCCCTGGAGCAGCAGGAGCGCTTCTTCGAAGTCTCCGTGGACATGCTCTGCATCGCGGCCATGGACGGCACCTTCCTGCGCCTGTCCCGCGCCTGGAACCGCACCCTCGGCTTCTCCGACGTGGAGCTCTACAGCTCCTCCCTGGTGGACCTGGCCCTGGAGGAGGACCGCGCCAGCACCGCGAGGCACCTGGCCCGCGCCAGCGAAGGCGCCCCCGTCCTCCAGTTCGAGCACCGCGCCCGCTGCCGCGACGGCTCCTGGCGCTGGCTCCAGTGGAACGCCGTCCCGGATCCGGAAGAGGGCCTGCTCTACGCCGTCGCCCGCGACGTCACCCAGGCCCGCCTCCTGGCCGAGGAACACCAGCGCGTGGAGCGCATGAAGAACGAGTTCATCTCCACCGTGAGCCATGAGCTGCGCACGCCGCTCACCTCCATCCGCGGCTCCCTGGGGCTCCTGTGCGGCGGCATCGCCGGCCCCCTGGACTCCCAGGTGGAGCAGATGGTCGGCATCGCCCACAAGAACAGCGAACGGCTGCTGCGCCTCATCAACGACATCCTGGACCTGGAGAAGATGGAGTCCGGCGGC
Source organism: Corallococcus silvisoli (assembly GCF_009909145.1). Classification (NCBI taxonomy): domain Bacteria; kingdom Pseudomonadati; phylum Myxococcota; class Myxococcia; order Myxococcales; family Myxococcaceae; genus Corallococcus; species Corallococcus silvisoli. The sequence continues at coordinate 25,131 of NZ_JAAAPJ010000015.1, read as the reverse complement.
CTGGACCTCCACATGGCCTCCACCCCCGTCGCCCCGCTGCTCACCCTGGCCCTCCAGGCCCACCAGGGCTACGCCGCCGAATATGGCGTCCGCCTGGAGGTCGCCGTGGACGCCCCCCACGCCCACGCCCGGGTGGACGAGGACCGCTTCATCCAGGTGCTCGCCAACCTGCTGTCCAACGCCATCAAGTTCTCCCCCCGGGGGGAGCGCGTCACCCTCTCCCTCACCCGCGAGGCCGGCGCCCTGCGCGTGGGCGTGCAGGACCGCGGCCCCGGCATCCCGGAGGCCTTCCAGGCCCGCGTCTTCCAGAAGTTCGCCCAGGCGGACGCCTCCGACACCCGCAAGCGCTCCGGCACCGGCCTGGGCCTGAGCATCGCCCATGGACTGGTGTCCCGCATGGGCGGCACCCTGCGCTTCACCACCGCCCCCGGCGCGGGAACGCGCTTCTCCTTCGACCTCCCCGAATGCGAACCTGCCCCGGACACCGCCCACGACCCGGGCCCCACCCCCTGACGGAGATCCATCCGGGCCCCCTCCTCCGTAACGCGATCCAAACCCCACCCCCTGGAGCACTCTCCCGTCATGGCGAAAATCGAGAAGGTCCTGCTCGTGGATGACGAGGACGACATCCGCACCATCGGGCAGCTGAGCCTCAGCCGCGTGGGCGGTTGGAAGACGGTGCTGGCGGCCTCCGGCGCGGAGGCCCTGGAGAAGGCGGGCCAGGAAGGCCCCGACCTCATCCTCCTGGATGTGATGATGCCCGGCATGGACGGGCCCACCACCTTCGGCCGGCTGCGCGAGCAGCCCGCCACCGCGAACACCCCCATCATCTTCATGACCGCGAAGATCCAGAAGCAGGAGGTCGCGCGCTACCTGGAGCTGGGCGCGGTGGGCGTCATCGGCAAGCCGTTCGACCCCATGACGCTGCCGCAGGAAATCCGCCGCCTGGTGCCCTGAATGGAACCTCGCCTCTCCAAACGCTCCACCGCGCTGGCCGCCGGCGCCCTGGTGCTCTTGTGCGCGCTGTTCGTCCTGGGCCGCCCGGGCTCCACCGCCGAACACGACCGCTACCGCACCCAGCTGCGGCAGCTGCGCGTGGCCACCGCGGAGCTGGAGCTGGACGTGCTCCGCCAGCGCACGGGCATGCGGGAGGCCCATGGCTCCTCCGGGGGCGCCTTCGACGCGCTGGCCGCCCGCGCGCGCCTGTTGGAGGCGATGCCCGGCTCCCTGTCGGACGAGGGCCGCCGCTCGCTCCTCGCGGTCCTGGCGGACTACCTGCGCGTGCTGGAGGACTCACGCACCCTGCTGGCGGAGGCCCGGGCGAAGGATGACCGCTTCACCACCCTGCGCGAGTCCTTCCCCCGCGCTGTCTTCGCCGTCGCCGCCGCGCTGCCCCCGGGCCCCCTGCGGGAGCAGGTGGAGACGCTGGGCGCGGACGTGCTCACCGCCTCCCGCGCGCAGGGTGGGGACCTCGGCGCGCGGGTGGAGCGTTCGCTGGAGCAGCTGGCCCAGGCCCACGGCGCGCCGCCGCTGGCCCCCGCCCACCGCGCCGCGCTGGAGGACCTGGAGGCGCGGTCGCGGGAGCTGATGACGCTCCGGCGTTCGGCGGACGCGTCCTTCCAGGCGCTGCTGGACCACAGCGCCAGCAGCGAGGCCGAGCGCCTCATCACCAACTACCTCCAGTTCCAGGAGGAGTCCCAGTCGCGCGCCGAGCGCACCCGCATCGTCCTCTTCGGCGTGTCCCTGCTGCTCGTGGGCTACGTGCTGGTCGTCCTGGTGCGGCTCGCCGGGGCCTCCGCGGCGCTGGGGGAGCTCAACCGGGGCCTGGAGGCGCGCGTGGAGGAGCGCACCCAGGCGCTGTCCGCCGCGAGCGCGGAGGCGCGGGTCAGCGACGCGCGCAAGGCCGCCATCCTGGAGGCGTCGCCGGACGGCATCGTCGTGTTGGATGAAGCCGGCCGCGTGGCGGAGTTCAACCCGTCCGCCGTCACCCACTTCCGCCTGCCGTCCGCGCGCGCGGTGGGCGAGGACTTCCTGTCGCTGGCGCTGCCCGCGTCGCTGCCGGCCGCCCAGCGCGACGCCGTCCACGCCGCGCTCCAGCAGGCCCGCGGCCCCGCGTCGCGCGTGGAGAGCCCGTGCCTGCGCGCCGACGGCGGCGTGTTCCCCGCGGAGCTCACCTTCGCGCGCGTGCACGCGGATGGCCCCCCGCGCACCACCGTCTTCGTGCGCGACCTCACGGAGCGCAAGGCCGTGGAGCGGATGAAGAACGAGTTCGTCTCCACCGTGAGCCACGAGCTGCGCACGCCGCTCACCTCCATCCGCGGCTCGCTGGGCCTGCTGGAGAACGGCATCGTGGGGGAGCTGCCCGCGCAGGCGCTGGACATGGTGCGCATCGCGCGCACCAACACCGAACGGCTCATCCGCCTCATCAACGACATCCTCGACCTGGAGAAGATGGAGTCGGGGATGCTGGAGCTGAAGCTCCAACCCCAGACGGCGCAGGAGCTGGTGGACGCCACGCTCGCGGGGGTGCAGGGCATGGCGGAGACCGCGCAGGTGTCCCTGCGCTCGGACGTGGAGGGCGCCCCGCAGGTGAAGGGCGACCGCGACCGGCTCATCCAGGTGCTCACCAACCTGGTCTCCAACGCCATCAAGTTCTCCCCCGCGGGCGCCTCCGTGGTGGTGGCGTCCAGCCTCGCGGCGGACGGCCGGGTGCGCTTCAGCGTCACGGACCAGGGCCCCGGCATCCCGGAGGAGAAGCTCTCCCGCCTCTTCGGCCGCTTCCAGCAGCTGGACGCGTCCGACACCCGCTCCAAGGGCGGCACCGGCCTGGGCCTGGCCATCTCGCAGGCCATCGTGGAGCAGCACGGCGGCCGCATCGAGGTCTCGAGCCCCCCCGGCCAGGGCGCCACCTTCCACTTCACCCTGGAGGGCCTGCGCGCCCCGGCGCCCGTGTCGGGCACCAGCGCGCCGCTGCCCCGGGACGAGTCGCGCCACAACGTGCTCATCGTCACCGCGGACGCGGACCTGTCCGCGCTCCTGCGCAGCCTGCTGTCCCAGGAGGGCTACCGCGTGGTGCGCGCCTCCACGCTCACGGAGGCCATGCAGGCGGTGGACGCCGCGCCCCCGGACGCGCTGGTGGTGGACACGCAGATGCCGGACGGCCACGTGCTGGACTGGATGCGCCGCCTGCGTGAACAGCCGCGCACGCGCGAGCTGCCCGTGCTGGCGCTGTCCGGGCGCTCCCAGGAGGGGGCGGCGGGCGTGGGCACGCCGCTGCTGGTGGACTGGCTGCCCCGCCCGGTGGACGAGGCCCGGCTGCTGAAGACGCTGCGCTACGCCATGCGCCAGCCGGGCCAGGCGCGCGTGCTGGTGGTGGACGACGACGCCACCACGCGCCGGGTGCTGTGCGCGCAGTTCGAGCGGCTGGGCGCGCTGTGCATCGAGGCGGCGGACGGGGAGAGCGCGGTGGCGCTCGCGCGCGACACGCCCCCGGACCTCATCGTCCTGGACGTGGGGCTGCCCCGGCTGGATGGCTTCGAGGTGGTGGACATCCTGCGCCAGGGCAAGGGCCGCGCGACGCCCCTCATCGTCTTCACCGGGCGCGAGCTGTCGCGCACGGACCAGCGTCAACTCACCCTGGGCATCACCCGCCACCTGACGAAGGCCCGCTCCTCGGAGGAGGAGCTGGTGGCCTCGGTGCGGGAGCTGCTCAATGGACTGCTTTCCCGCCGCGACGTCGCGGCGGCCGAGCCCCGAAAGGCGATGCCGTGAGCACCGCGCGAAGCGACAAGACGCTGCTCTTCCTGGAGGACGACCGCGACCTCCAGACCCTGGTCTGCACCTTCCTGCGTGACAAGGGCTACCAGGTGACGCCCGCGCGCTCCGCCGCGGAGGCGCGCCAGGTGCTCCTGTCGGAGCCGGTGGACGCCGCCATCGTGGACGGCCTGCTGCCGGGCATGACGGGCGCGGACTTCATCCGGGAGCTGCGCCAGACGCGCCCCGCGCTGCCGGTGCTCTTCGCGTCCGCCTTCTGGAAGGACCTGAAGAGCCACGAGCTGCTCACGCGCCAGCTGGGGGTGGCGCGCGTGGTGCACAAGCCCTACCGGCCGGAGGAGCTGGCGGTGTGGCTGGAGCAGCTCTTCGCGCTGGCCGAATCGCCGCCCGCGCCCGCGGAGCCGCGGGAGCCGGAGGCGCTGGACCCGGAGGACGCCTTCGCGGCGAGCCTCGCCCAGTTGAGCGCGGACTACGGCGCGAAGCTGCCGGAGCGGCTGGCCACGCTCCAGGCGCTGCTGGGCCGGGGGCGCCACGGCGAGGCCTCGGTCATGGAGGAGGCCTACGCCGTCGTGCACAAGCTGCACGGCACCGCGGGCAGCTACGGCTTCCGGGACGTGAGCGTCGCGGCGGGGAAGCTGGAGGACGTGCTCCAGCCGGTGCGGGCCGGCACCCCGCTGGCGCTGGACTGGGCGGCGGTGGACGCGGGCTTCCGCGCGCTGGAGGCCGTGGTGGTGATGCCCGTCCTGGAGCCGGAGCTGGAGCCGGACCCGGCGGTCGTCTCCGCCATGGGCACGCTGCTGGTGGTGGACGAGGACGCGGAGATCCTCGCGGACGCGCGGCGCATGGGCGACAAGGAGGGCGTGCGGGTGGTGACGGCGGGCACGCCCGACGAGGCCTGCGCGGTGGTGGCGCGCCAGTGGGTGGACGGGGCGCTGCTGCACATGGGCCCCATGGGGCTCGCCACGGCGAACGCGCTCCGGAGCCTGGAGGGCCACCAGTCGCTGCCGCTGGCCTTCTCCAGCACGGGGGGCGGCCTCCAGGAGCGCGTGCACGCCGCGCACGCGGGGGCCTCGCTCTTCCTCCCCCGGCCCTTCACCCAGCAGGACTTCGCCACCGCGGCGGAGCGGCTGGTGACGGCGCGCAGGCAGGAGCGCGCCAAGGTGATGGTGGTGGATGACGACCCGGAGGCCGTGCGGGCCCTCTCCCAGGCGCTGGTGAGCGACGCGGTGGAGGTGGTGGGGCTGGAGAACCCCTACGGCCTGCTGGACGCGCTGGCCCGCCACCGCCCGGACCTGCTGCTGCTGGACGTGCAGATGCCCGGGCCCAGCGGCTTCGACCTGTGTCGCATCCTGCGCCTGACGCCGGAGTGGCAGGAGCTGCCCATCCTGCTCGTCACGGCGCAGGTGGGGCTGGAGTTCCGGCTGGCCGCGTTCCAGGCCGGCGCGGACGACTACCTGGCCAAGCCCGTGCTCAAGGAGGAGCTGCGCGCCCGCGTGCACGCGCGCCTGGAGCGGGCGCGGCTGTCGCGCGAGCGCACGGAGCGCGACGCGCTCACCGGCCTGATGTTGCGCCGCCCCTTCGTGGACGCGGTGAACGCGCGGCTGTCGGAGGCGCGCCGGGGGGAGAAGCCGCTGGCGCTGTGCTTCCTGGACGTGGACCACTTCAAGAAGGTGAACGACGAGCACGGCCACCTCGCCGGGGACCGCGTGCTGATGCGGCTGGGTCGCCTCCTGGGCGCGCGCTTCCGCCGCGAGGACCTGCGCGCCCGCTGGGGCGGCGAGGAGTTCGTCGTCGCGCTGCTGGGGGAGTCGCTGGAGAGCGCGAAGGAGATCTTCTCCCGCACCGCGGAGGAGCTGGCGGGCATGGCCTTCGAAGGCGACGCGGGCGAGACCTTCTCCGTCACCTTCAGCGCGGGGCTCGTGGTGGCGCCGCGGGACGGCACCACCCTGGACGAGCTGCTGCGCGTCGCGGACGCCCGGCTGTACCGGGCGAAGTCCAACGGCCGCGACCGCATCGAGACGGAGTGACCGCCCGTCACGGCTCCTGGAGCACGAGCAGCCCGCGCGACAGGTCCACCGCGTACACGGAGCCGTCCCCCGGCACCCGGATGCCGATGGCCCCCTGGTAGAGGCTGTCGGTGCTGCGCGGGTGCGCTTCGTCGAAGGAGTCGAAGGCCGCCACTTCCTTGGGGTGCTCGGGGTCCGCCACGTCGAAGACGCGCACGCCCTCGTGGTACCAGGCCACGTAGAGCCGCGTGCCCTTCAGCACCAGGTTGTGGATGGACGTCTGCGCGCGCATCTTCACCTGGGCGATGAGGCGGATGCGCGCCGGGTCGGTGACGTCCAGCACGCGCAGGTGCGCGCCGAAGCGCTCGCCGCCCTCGAAGGCGATGGTGCGCCCGTTGAACGTGCCCACCGCGTTCGCGTGGCTGTACTGGCCGGCGAAGGCATACCGGCCCAGCACGGGCGTCACGTCGGGCCGGGTCACGTCCACCACGGTGTACCCGAAGGTGGAGTGGTTGATGTAGAGTCGGCCCTGATAGGCGAACGCGTCGTGCGGGTAGCTGGTCACGTCCGTGCGCGGCACGGAGACGCGGCCGAGCAGCCGGGGCTCCAGCGGGGCGGCCACGTCGAAGATCAGCGTCTCCCCATTGGGTGAGGGGGACATGGCGTACAGCCGGTCGCCGTCCACGAACACGGTGTGCACGTCGATGGCGCCGCCGGGCAGCGCGCGGATGTACTGGGGCGCCGCGGGCTGGGTGATGTCATAGACGATGACGCCGGAGTCGCCGCTGGCGATGTAGAGCGCGTTGCCCTTCGCCCAGACGCCGTTCCAATAACTGTCATTGGGCAGGCTGAGGGTGGTGACGAGCGTGGGGTGGGCCGGGTCGGTCACGTTGAAGACGCTCAGCCCTCCCGGCTCCTTTCCCCGGGGCAGGGACACGACGTAGGCGTGGCCCTGGGTGACGTAGACATCCACGGAGTCTCCCAGGGGGACGGCGGACTCGGAGACGAGGTGCATGGCGGTGGGCCTGGAGGACTTGGCCTCCCAGTTCATCCGCCGGGCGTCGAAGGTGCCGGAGTACTCGGGCACGCCGTCGGTGCAGCGCACGAAGCAACCGGTGATGCGGCCGGGCTCCGGCACGCGGCAGCCCGCGAGCGCGTACCGCTGCACCTTGTTCGTGGTCGTCGTGAGCTGGCCGGTGATGAAGAAGCCCTGGCTGTTCACCTGGTTGCGCACGAGCGGCCGGTTCAGGAAGGTGGGCGAGGTGTCCAGGCGGAACCCGGCGCCGAACATGCTCTCCGAGTTGTAGCGGAGGATGGCCCGGTAGATGCCGGAGGGCTCCACCGCGCCCACCGCGGCCATGTCACAGCGGGACAGGTTGAAGCTGCCCGGGTCCTCGCAGTTCGCGCGGGGCGACGCGAAGTTCGCATCCATGCAGGGCAGGTCGGGGGTGACGTCGACGTAGTCGGTGAGCTCGACGGCGGTGCTCTCGTCCGGGGGGCCGTCATCCGGCACCTGGGGGTCGGTGTCATGACAGCCGGACAGGGACAGGGCGCAGGCGAACAGCCCCGTGCCCAGGAGGCGTGCGAAAGACTTCATCGGGAAGGTGACTCCGGCGCAGGGGCTTCGCGGTCCACGGCCGACGCGCGAGGCCCCGCGAGTCTACCTCACGGCTCGGAGAAGATGAGCAGCCCGGGGTGCGTGTCCATGACATGGACAGAGCTGAAGACAGCTCCGCATCTACGCAGGCACGACGGGTTCCTGGCTGTCCGCGACGCGCGGAAGCCCTGAAAGGCCGCGGGGCGCTCGTTCCCCACGGATGCACCGGGCCAGCTAGGCTGGGGACAGACCATGCCCCTGACGCGTCTGGACATCGCTGGGTACCGCTCCGTGCGCCAGCTCCACCTGGAGCTGGGCCCCGTGACCGTGGTGGTGGGGCCCAACGGCAGCGGCAAGACGAACCTGTACCGCGCGCTGTACCTGCTCGCGACTGCGGCGGACGGGCGGCTGGCGCGCACGCTGGCGGACGAGGGCGGCACGCCGAGCGTGATGTGGGCCGGCCCGCGCGACGGCAAGAAGCCGGTGCGGCTGCGCGTGACGGTGGACCTGGACGACCTCACCTACGAGCTGCAATGCGGCGTGGTGCCCGGGCCTCCGCCGCCCACGATGTTCCTGTTGGATCCGGAGGTGAAGGAAGAGCACCTCTGGGCGCACTCGGGGGGCCGGCGCGTGGTGCTGATGGAGCGCAAGGACCGCACGGCCTTCCTGCGTGACTCGAGCGGGACGCGCGTGGCGTTCCCCACGGAGCTGTGGTCGTCGGAGTCGGTGATGGATCAGCTCGCGGAGCCGCACCGCTTCCCCCGGCTGGCGGAGGTGCGGCGCACGCTGGGCGCGTGGCGCTTCTACCACCACTTCCGCACGGATCCGGACGCGCTGCCCCGGCACCCGCAGGTGGGCGTGCGCACGCCGGTGCTCGCGTCCGACGGTCGCGACCTCGCGGCGGCGCTCCAGACCATCTGGGAGGTGGGGGACGAGCGCGCCCTGGAGCAGGGCCTCGACGACGCCTTCCCGGGCGCGCGGCTGGAGGTGCGCGAGGACCAGGGCCGCTTCAGCCTGTTCCTGCACATGCCCGGCCTGCTCCGGCCCATGGCGGCGGCGGAGCTGTCGGACGGGATGCTGCGCTACCTGTGCCTGCTGGCGGCGCTGCTCAGTCCCCGGCCGCCCCCGTTCCTCGCGCTGAACGAGCCGGAGACCAGCCTGCACCCGGAGCTGCTGGAGCCGCTGGGCCGGCTCATCGTGCGAGCGTCGGAGTACAGCCAGGTCTGGGTGACGACGCACGCGGAGCCCCTGGCGCGCGTCATCGCGGACGGCGCCGGCATCTCGCCCGTGCACCTGGAGAAGCAGCAGGGCGCGACGACGGTGCGGCGGAACAGGGACGACGAATGACACCCGGCCTCTACCTGACGCACAAGCCCGTGGGCCCCACCAGCTTCTCCGTGGTGCGCGCCTTCCAGGAGGAGGCGCTGGAGACGCGGCCGGGGCGCCGCACGGCGCTGTGCCACGGCGGCACGTTGGACCCCTTCGCGGAAGGGCTGCTGCTCATGCTGGTGGGCCCGGCCACGCACCTGTTCGAGCACCTGCACGCCGCGCCCAAGGTCTACGAGGCCCGCGTGGAGTGGGGCACGGAGATGGACACGGGCGACCTGCTCGGCCGCCCCGTGCACCAGGGGGACGCGTCCGCGCTCACGCCCGAGCGCCTGGATGAGGCGCTGCGCCCGTTCCTCGGGTGGACGGAGCAGGTGCCGCCCGCCACCAGCGCGAAGAAGCTCGGCGGCGAGCCCGCCTACCGCAAGGCCCACCGGGGCGAGCCCGTGGACCTGCCCCCGTCGCGCGTCTATCTGCACGCCGCGCGCTGGCTCGCGCACGACCTGCCCCGCGCCAGCGTCCTGGAGCTCACCTGCCGGGGCGGCTACTACGTGCGGTCGCTGGCCCGGGACCTGGGGCGGGCGCTCGGCTGTGGCGCGCACCTCTCCGCGTTGAAGCGCACGGCCATCGGACCGTGGAGGGACCCGGGCCCCGGCCGCCGCGTGGAGCTGCACGGCCGCGACCTGCTCCCCTGGGCCTCCACCCGCGCGCTCACCGACCAGGACGTGGGGGCCCTGCGTCAGGGCCAGTCCATCGCTGGCGTGCCCCTCCAGCCCCCGGACTGGCGCCCACCGCCGGGCTTCCCGGAGCCACAGGCGCCGGTGCGAGGCTTCCACCAGGGGCGGTTGACCTTCCTGCTCACCGCGCGCGACGGCGCCCTGTGGCCCGAGACGGAGCTGCGCGGCGGCGTCTAGAACGGGCGTCCATGGCCGCTCCCGACCTGAAGACCGTCGAACTCACCCCGGCGCACTGGCCGGACCTCGAGAAGCTCTTCGGCCCCAACGGCGCCTGTGGCGGCTGCTGGTGCATGTACTGGCGCATCCCGGAGGGCGAACGCTACGACGACGTGCGCGGCCCGGAGGCGAAGCGCCGCTTCAAGGCCCTCGTCGCCAGCGGCGAGGCGAAGGGCGTCCTCGCCTACGCGGACGGAGCGCCGGTGGGCTGGGCCACCTTCGGCCCGCGTCGCTCCTTCTCGCGCCTGGACCGGGCCCCCAGCTTCCAGTGCGATGACGCGAACGCCGTCGCCTCCGTGCCCTGCTTCTTCATCCACCGGAACTGGCGCGGCCAGGGCGTGGCCACCGCGCTGCTCGCCGCCGTGGAGACCGCGCTGCGCCGCGAAGGCGCGCGCACCCTGGAGGCCTACCCGGTGAAGCCGCCCCGGGGCGCCGCGCGCATCTCCAACGGCATGGCCTACACGGGCACGCTCTCCTTCTTCCTCAAGCGCGGCTACGTCCACGTCGGGGACCGGCCCGCGGGCAAGCAGCGCGTGCGCAAGCCGCTGAAGCCCCCGCGCGGGAAGTGATGTCCGCCGTCACCACCCCGGGGGTGGGGGGGATGATGACTGTCATCACCGGTGGTGACGGTTGTCACCACCCCGGATTTCAAGCTGTCGCCGCGTAACCTCATGGAATCACGGAGGGTCGCCAGGGGGGCAGGGCTGGCACGACGCGCGCAATAGGTCCCGGCATGACCGCTTCCGCGACGGAAGCCGCTCCTCCCGGAGATCCAAAATGGCCATCACCCAGACCGCTTCCACCGCCCTCTCCTCCGCCCTCAACTCCAAGCCGGCCCTCGGCGCGAAGGAGCTCCAGAGCCTGATGGGCCCCGCGTCCGCCAGCCGCAAGGAGGCGGAGATGGCGGCCACGCTGAACAACATGAAGGCGCAGCTGGAGGGGCTGAAGGCGCAGATCAAGGACCTGAAGGCGCACCCGCATGATCAGTTCACCGCCAGCGGCGGCGGCTGCGTGAAGCCGGCCTCCGACAACTGGCAGCCCAAGGACCTGGGCGCCCTGGTGGAGATGAACAAGCTGGGCCAGACGTCCGGCCCCATCAGCGCGGAGCAGTTCGCGGACAGCATCGAGGCCGCCGTCGGGGACCTGGACGGCCAGGCCGCCTCCAGCGAGTACCGCACCGTCGCGGACTGGGCCGCCAACAACCGCGAGCGCCTCACCCCGGAGGCCCGCCAGGTGATGGACATCTACTCCAAGTACGCGGCGCTCTCCCAGGCGCGCGGCGACTCCGGCATCCCGCAGGGGGACTTCAAGAAGATGCTCGCGGAGATGCGCGACGTGGGGGACGCCAGCGCGAAGAAGGCGCTCGCCAACCTGGACAGCAAGACCCACGGCGGCACGGTGTCCGGCCAGGACATGGCCCGCGCCATCCAGACCGGCACCGCGGACCACGACGGCCAGGCCGCCGGCGCGGAGCTGAAGGAGTTCGAGAAGTGGGCCGCGAAGAACCAGAGCCGCCTGTCTCCGGAGGCCAAGGAGGTCCTGGACGTCTACCGCAAGCACACCAAGGCGGCGCAGGCGCAGGGCCGCAGCGGCCTCACGGACCAGGAGACCGCCGCGCTGAACAAGGAGATGCGCCGCGTGGGCTCCGGGGACGTGAGCGCCCGCAAGGCCACGGAGGCGCTCGACAGGCAGCACGGCCCCATCTCCGGTGAGGACCTCACCCAGGCCATCCGCGAAGGCATCTCCGACACGGATGCCCACTCCACCACCTCCGAACTGAAGGAGTTCGAGAAGTGGGCCGCGAAGAACGAGAGCCGCCTGACGCCGGAGGCGAAGGAGGTCCTGAAGACCTATCAGGCCGCCGCGAAGAAGGCCGGCCCGGACGGCCTGACGCAGAAGGAGGCGGACGCCATGTTCAAGGCGATGGGCCGCTTCCAGACCTTCCACGACAGCTCCATGCGCGACGCGCTGGAGGGACTGGACGCCAAGAGCGGGAAGATCTCCGGCAGCGACCTGACGGCCGCCATCGAGAAGGGCGCCGGCGACCTGGACGGACAGGCGGCGGGCACGGAGTTCACCGACACGATGAAGTGGGCGCGCATGAACTACGACCGCCTCACGCCGGAGGCCAAGAAGGTGGTGGACACCTACGAGAAGTACGCCACCCGCGCGCAGGCCAGCGGCTCCACCGGCATCGACCCGAAAGACTTCAAGAAGATGATCAACGAGATGAAGTTCGTCAGCAACCCGCGCCCGCCGCGCCCGCTGTTCATCGCGGCCTGAGCGGCACCGCCGGTCTCGTTGGGGAGTGGGGGGATTTGAAGCGAGGGGGAGACAGCCACACGCATCCCGGGTCGTTCCCGCCGGTCGCCCGGCGGTGAACCCAGAGGTGCCCCGGACCTTCGGGGGAGGGTTCGGGGCACCTCTCATTTTCAAGACAGGCGCGTCAGTACTTCTTCGCCTTGGCGATGGTGGCCTGCGCCTCCTTCACCACGTTCTCCACGGTGAAGCCGAACTTCTGCTGGAGCGCCTTGATGGGCGCCGAAGCGCCGAAGCTGCGCATGCCGATGACGCTGCCCGCGAGCCCCACCCAGCGCTCCCAGCCGAACGCCGCGCCCTTCTCCACCGCGACGCGCGCCTTCACGGACGGGGGCAGCACGCGGTCCTGGTACTCCTGGGGCTGCTGCTCGAACAGCTCCCACGACGGCATGCTCACCACGCGCGCCTTCACGCCCTCGGCCTTCAGCTTCTCCGCGGCCTCCACCACCAGCGCGACCTCCGTGCCCGTGCCGATGAGGATGACGTCCGGCGTCCCGCCCTCGGCCTCCAGCAGGGTGTACGCGCCCTGGGCCACGCCGGACGCGGGGGCGAACTTGGTGCGGTCCAGTGTGGGCACCGGCTGCCGCGACAGCACGAGCACCACCGGGTGGTGCTGCTGCTGCGCGATGTAGCGCCACGCCTCCGTCACCTCGTTGGCGTCACCGGGGCGCATCACCACGTTGCCCGGCACCGCGCGCAGCGACGCCAGCTGCTCCACCGGCTGGTGCGTGGGGCCGTCCTCGCCCAGGCCGATGGAGTCGTGCGTGAAGATGTGGATGGCCGGCAGCTCCATCAGCGACGACAGGCGCATGGCGGGGCGCTCGTAGTCACTGAAGATGAGGAACGTGGCGCCGTACGCGCGCACGTGGCTCAGGTTGAGGCCGTTGACGATGGAGCCCATCGCGTGCTCGCGCACGCCGAAGTGGATGTTGCGGCCCGCGTACTCGCCCGGCTTCATGGACGTGGAGGCGGACAGGTACGTCTTCGTGGACGGGTTCAGGTCCGCGGAGCCGCCCACCAGCCACGGGTAGTTCTTCGCCAGCGCGTTGAGCACCTTGCCGCCCGACTCACGGGTGGCCATGCCCTTCGCGTCCGCGGGGAACACCGGCAGCTCCTTGTCCCAGCCCTCCGGCAGCTCGCGCTTGAGCATGCGCTCCAGCTCGTGCGCCAGCGCGGGGTGCTTCTCGCGGTAGGCCGCGAAGGACGCGTCCCACGCCTCGCGCAGGCCCTTGCCGCGGGCGCCCAGGCGCTCCTGGAAGCGCTCGCGCACGCCGTCGGGGACCAGGAACTGCGAGTCCTCGGGCCAGCCGTAGTTCTTCTTCGTGCCCTTGATTTCGTCCGCGCCCAGCGGCTCGCCATGGGCGCTGGCGGAGCCCTGCTTCTTGGGCGAGCCGAAGCCGATGAACGAGTTGACGATGATGAGGGTGGGCTTGCCGCGCTGCTCCTTGAAGGAGCGGTAGGCCTTGGACAGGGCCTCCAGGTCGTTGGCGTCGGTGACGTGGAGCACGCGCCAGCCGTAGCCCTCGAAGCGGCGGCCCACGTCCTCGGTGAAGGCCAGGTCGGTGCTGCCGTCGATGGAGATGTGGTTGCTGTCGTAGATCCAGCACAGGTTGGGCAGCTGGAGGTGGCCGGCGAGCGACGCGGCCTCGGACGCCACGCCCTCCATCATGTCGCCGTCGCCGCAGAGGGCGTAGACGTCATGGGTGAACAGCTCGAAGCCCGGCTGGTTGAAGTGGCCCGCCTGCCACTTGCTGGCGATGGCCATGCCCACGCTGTTGGCGACGCCCTGGCCCAGGGGGCCGGTGGTGGTCTCCACGCCGGTGGTCCAGCGGTACTCCGGGTGGCCCGGCGTGGCCGAGTCCAGCTGACGGAACTTCTGGATGTCCTCCAGCGACACGGCGGGGACGTCCGTGACCTGCTCGTCCTTGCCCACGCGCTTCACGCCCGCCAGGTGCAGCAGGCTGTAGAGCAGCATGGACGCGTGGCCGTTGGAGAGGATGAAGCGGTCGCGGTCCGGCCACAGGGGCTGGGCCGGGTCGTACCGCAGCTCCTGCTGCCACAGCTGGTAGGCCACGGGAGCCAGCGCCATGGGCGCGCCCGGGTGGCCCGAGTGGGCCTTCTCCACCGCGTCGATGGACAGCGTGCGGATGGTGTTGATTGCCTGGGTATCGATCTTCTCGGTCGTCATGCGGCCTCCCTCGCCGGACTGCGTCGCGGGCGCACCATGCCGTAACTGGAAGCGCCGTGCCGCACGAAACACGCCCCCCGGGACCGGCCCGGCGGCGGTGTATGCCCGGCGGTCAGGCAGGGGACACTGGCGCTCCCGGGAATTACCGCCGAGCCATCGCCCCGCGGGGTGTCCTGCCCCGGGTGAGGTGGTTCACCGCCTCACCCAGCCCCTCCACGGTGAGGGTGAACATGGGGAACACCGTCGCGAGGGTCGCGATGGTGCCCGTCCGCCACGACCCGCGCGGCTCCGGGTTGAGCCACACATTGCGCTCGAAGTGCTGCGCCAGCTGCATCATCCACGTGAGCCCGTCCAGCCCCTCCTGCCGGTACTGGCCGTTGGCATCCGTGCGGATGCCCAGCTCGTACGGGGCCATGGACGCATCGCCCACCATCACCAGCTTGTGGTGCCGCCCCACCTGCGCGGTGAGCTCCGGCACGGTGATGCCACCGGTGAGCTGGGGCGTGGCGTAGAGCTTCCCGTAGACGCAGTTGTGGAAGTAGTAGGTGCGCAGCTCCTTGAAGTGCGTGGCCTGGCTGGCGACGCTGAACAGCCGGCTCACCAGGTGCGCGTACGGGTCCATGGAGCCGCCCACGTCCATGCACAGCACCACGCGCGTGTTGGGCCGGCGCGGCGGACGCGTCACCACCTCCAGCTCGCCCGCGTTCTTCGCGGTGGCGGAGATGCTCTCGTCCACGTCCAGCTCCTCCGCGGCGCCCTCGCGCGCGAAGGCCCGCAGCTTGCGCAGCGCCACCGCCAGCTGCCGCGTGTCCAGCACCACGTCGTCGCGGTAGCCCGCGTACTTGCGCGCGCCGGCCTGCCACAGCGCCTGACCCTGTCGTCCGCCCGTGCCGCCAATGCGCACGCCCTGCCGCGCCATGCCGCTGTTGCCAAAGGCAGACGCGCCGCCCGTGCCCACCCAGCGCGTGCCGCCGTCGTGGCGCTCGGTCTGCTCCTTCAACCGCTGCTCCAGTTGCTTTCGCAACTCCTCGGGGTCCCACTGCTCCAGGAGCGCCAGCTCCTCCGGGCTCAGGTCCGTGCGCTCCTTCGCCTCCTCCAGCCAGGACAACAGCTCCTCGGTGAGCTTGAGCGCGTCGGATGCGACGCCCTGGAAGTGCGCGAGGAACGCCTGGTCGAACGCATCCAGCTGCGTCTCCGAGTGCACCAGGAGCGCGCGCGCCACGTGGTAGAAGCCATCCAGGCTGCTGTCATGCAGTCCGGCCTTCAGCGCGCCGGCCAGGGCGAGCGCCTCCTGCGCGCCCACCTTCACCCCGCGCTTTCGCAGCTCATAGAAGAACGGCAGGAACATGGGCCCGGGTCCTTTGCCGTTACGCGCGGGTCCGCCGGCCGCGTCCGAACGCCTCGGCCACCGCCACCAGGTCCTGCTCCTTCTTGAGCAGCGCGCCCAGGAACGGCAGCTGCTCCTCCAGCTTCAACTCCATCACGCCGTTGGCCTTGAGCACGGAGATCCAGTCGATGAGCTCGCTGGTGGAGGGCCGCTTGCGCAGGCGGGTCATCGCGCGCAGCTCGTAGAAGACCTTGAGCGCCTGCTCCGCCAGCGCCGCGTCCAGCCCCGGGTGGTGGACCTCCACGATGCGCTGCATGAGCTCGCGCTCCGGGAAGTCGATGAAGTGGAACACGCACCGGCGCAGGAACGCGTCCGGCAGCTCCTTCTCGTTGTTGCTGGTGATGAGGACCACGGGGCGGTGCTGGGCCACGACCTCGTCGTTCGTCTCGGAGATGCGGAAGCGCATCCGGTCCAGCTCGTGGAGCAGGTCGTTGGGGAACTCCAGGTCCGCCTTGTCCACCTCGTCGATGAGCAACACCACGCGCTCGGGGGCGGCGAAGGCCTCTCCCAGCGGCCCCATGCGGATGTATCGCCGGATGTCGCGCACGTCCCCGTCGCCGAAGCGCGAGTCATACAAACGCTGCACGGTGTCGTAGACATACAACCCATCCTGGGCCCGCGTGGTGCTCTTCACGTGCCAGGTGAGCAGCTTCAATCCCAGCCCCTGGGCAATGGCCTCCGCCAGCAGCGTCTTGCCGGTGCCGGGCTCGCCCTTGACCAGCAGGGGGCGCTGGAGCGTGAGGGCACAGTTGACGGCGGCCTGCAGGCCCTCGCTCGTGAGGTAGGAGTCGGTGCCGCGGAAGCGGACGGGAGTGGGAACCGGAGTCATGATGGGTTCCTTTAACATTCCGGGCGGCAATGTTTCTCCCGCCCCGGGCGGTTGGGTGTATATCCTGCCCCACATGGCCCCACTTTCCCTTGAGACCGAACTTCGCGACATGGTCCGGCGCGAGTTGCAACTGCAACTGGCTCCCGTTCAGAAGGCCGTGGCCCGTATGGCCAAGGGTCTGGATGCGCTGGATGCCCTTCGCGACGTGACCTACCGCCTGGCGCCGCTGTCCAGCCGCCTGGGCTCCGTCGCTGGCGTGCGCACGCCCACGCTGGCGCCCGAGCCCGTCGCGCGCCGCCGTCCGGGCCGCCCGCCGTCCGCGAAGGCCGCGCCCGCCGCGAAGGCCGCGCCGGTGAAGGGCGCCGGGAAGGCCGCGCCCGCGAAGGGTGCCGCCGCGAAGGCCGCGCCGGTGAAGGGCGCCGCGAAGGCCGCGCCCGCGAAGGGTCCGGGACGTCCGGCCGCGCGTGCGGCCGCCGCGGAAGGCAGCCAGGCCTGCGCCGTCATCGGGTGCAAGCGCCAGAGCCGCTCCAAGGGCTACTGCTCGGCGCACTACCAGAAGCTGCGCCTGCTCATCCGCACGGGCCGCCGTCCGGACGCGTGGGTGGATGGCGCCCGGCCGCAGTCGGTCCAGGACGTGACGCTCCCGCGCGGCCGCGCGGGAAGCCAGGCGCTGAAGGAAGTGGCGAAGCCCGCCGCTCCCGCCGCGCCGCCCAAGGCCAAGGCCTGGGTGCGCAAGAAGGGCTCCAGTGGCGGCATGGTGTCCCTGACCTGACGAACGAAGTCGTCCACGGGGCTGCCAGCGTGGTGGGTCGCGAGCGGCGGCCCACCGTGCGTCCCCCGGGACGGACACGCGGCGCTTCCTACGGTTGACAGCAGCCCCGCGCCGGTGGGAATCCGGGCCGCATGAGCGAGCAATATCCAGTCACCGTCGCGGTCCGCCGTCCCGATGGTCAGGTGGAGCAGGTCCGGGTAGGCACGGCGTACAGGAACGGCGAAGGCTTCACGCTGCAACTGGGCGAGCTGTCCATGAGCGCCACGCCGGTGGCGGCCCCCGCGGCCCGCCGTCCCGCGTCCTCGGGCGCGCCGGCCGGTGGAGGCGGCGGCGACGGCATGCTTCTCCCCAACTACGGCCGCAGCAAGGGCGCGCCCGTCTACGGCGCCAGCCTCCAGGACCTGGAGTTCTACGCGAACGGCGCGCGCCGCTCGCTGGCGGACCCCAGCAAGTCGCGCTGGCACGACAAGGAGCGTCAGCTCCTGGCCTCCATCGAGGCGGAGATCGCCCGCCAGCGCGGCGAGGGTGGCGGCGGTGGTGGCGAGCCCCGCGGCGGTGGCGGAGGCCGGGGCGGCTACGGCTACGGCAATCCGCCGGACGACGGCGAGATCCCGCCGCCCAACGACGACGACAACATCCCCTTCTGAACAACCGGGTCATCCGTTCGGGTGACTCACGGGCTGAAATCCAATTTCGCGCGCCCCGCGTAGTGAGGGCGGGGCCCAATGCGACCTGCTGAAACGGGGGGGAGGCGCGGCGGGCCTGTCGTCGAAGTCCGCCGCTCGCAATTCCGGAGCGGCGGACCCTTGTCGCTCCGCAATCCGTTGACATTCTTCAGCCAATAGTAGACACCGCGCGTGCTTTCGGCGGTCACTCGAAGTGAAGCCCTACCTCGCGTGTGATTCATTCCACGTGGTTTGCTTCACTCTTGAAGCGTTGCGCATCCCACGGATTTATCAGGCTCAGGGGGCTCTTCTGTCCTGGCCTGTACTTCACGATTGACGTGGCCAGCCAGAGAAAGTCCGTATTTCCAAGGGCTTAGGAATTGGCCTGGAACGTGCTCTATCCATCCTTGCCAGGGAATCCATCCCGTCCGGCAAGGCTGTGAAATCACGAGGCCACGGAAATGACCGAACGGGTTTGTGTGGTGGGCGCGGGTTCCTTCGTCCCAGCGCGGACCATCAGCAACGAGCGGATCGCACGGGCCATCCCCGGTTGGTCCGCGGAGCGCATCGAGGAGAAGATTGGCATCCGGGAGCGCCGCTTCCTCTGGGACTTCGACGACGAGACGGGCCGGGCCATCCCCCCGCCGGACGACGTGCTGGGCCGCTTCTACCCGGCGACGAACACGGACATGTGTGAGCTGTCGCTGCGCCAGGCGCTGTCGCGCGGCGGGGTGGACGCGAAGGAGCTGGACGCGCTGTTCGTGGTGACGTGCACCCCGGACGCGCCGCACTTCAACCACGACGCCATGGCGCTGCATGAGCGGCTGGGCCTGCGCGAGGACGCGTTCGCGCTGGTGGTGGACGACGGCTGCGGCGGCACGCCCTACGTGCTGGACCTGGTGCGCAAGATGATGGAGGGCGGCCGCTTCCGCACGGTGGCGGTGGTGGCCTCGGCGTTCACCTCGCCGCTGCTCAACCGGGAGGTCTACACGGACGAGCTCCCGCCCACGCCGGGCCGCCCCAAGGCGCTCAATGCCTACCTGTCCATGTATGTCTTCGGGGATGGCGCGGGCGCGGTGGTGCTGCGTCGCCAGGAGGGCGACGAAGCCGGCCCGGGCATCCTCTCCTCCTTCTCCGGCAACGCATACGCGGAGCTGGTGACGCGCCGGGGGGGCGGCATGCTGAAGCTGCCCTACCAGCCAGGTCGCACGCGCCCATCCGACATGGCCTTCGTGGTGGATGGCTTCAAGGTGGCGCGCAGCTACCCGGAGTACATGCAGAAGTGCCTGGACACGGTGCTCACGACGCCCGAGCTGCGCGCGCAGGTGAAGCGCTACTACTTCCACCAGCCCAACAAGCGGGTGATGGATTCATTCGTGACCCGCGCGGGTCTTCCGAAGGAGGCCGTGGCCTGCAACGTGGATCGCATTGGCAATACGTCCGCGGCGGGAATGCTGATTCTGCTGGCGGACGATTTGGAGCACGGGCGCGTGGCGCTCGGCAGTGGGGACCTGGTGGTGGTGGCGGCGGTGGGCGCCAACGTTCATTATGGCGCCCAGCTCGTGCGGCTGTAGCGCGCACGGGTGTTCATCTCCTCCCCCCCGGAGATTTCCCCCTCTATGAGTGAGCAGCGCAAGGAAGTGGTCGGCTTGGAGCCGGCCGTGGCCCAGGACCTGGACAAACGCCTGGCCTTGGCGACTCCGGATGACACGGCCCGAGGCATGTTCTTCAACGGCGCGCTGAACGCGGTGCGCATCCTGGGCGGTGACGCGGCCGTGGAGAAGTGTCTGGCGGCGTCCTCGGAGAAGAAGTTCGTCGACTTCTTCAACTACCCGGTGTCGGGCTTCCTGAAGCTGTCGTTCGCGGGAGCGCAGCTGATGGGGCCGCAGCTGGGCGGCTTCGACGCGATGTTGCGCAAGATGGGCACGCAGGCCACCACGGACTTCCTGTCGTCGGCCGCGGGCAAGACGCTGCTGCTGCTCGCGGGCGACAGCCCGAAGCGGCTGGTGTCGAACCTGCCCACGGGCTACCGCGCGGCGGTGAGCTATGGCGAGCGCAGCGTGGAGTGGCAGGGCGACCGCGCGGGCCGGCTGCTGATGAAGCGCGACTTCATGCCGCCCGCGTACCACGAGGGCGTGCTCCAGGCGGTCATCGAGGCGCTGGGCGCCCGGGGCGTGCAGGTGAAGGGCCGTCAGACCGGAACGGTGGACACGGAGTACGCGCTGTCCTGGCAGTGACCCGAGCACGCCCCTCACCTGGGAATGGAGCCGAACATGTCGCGGGAACAGGCAGGGGCCCCGGTGCGACTGCAGTCCGGAGATGAGTGGGTGTATGCGTTCCGCTCGCAGGAGGACGCCGCGACGCCGCCGGATGAGGCGGTGTGCGCGGCGGCTCCCTTCGAGCCCACCGTGAAGCTGGGCGCGGGCCTCTACGTGCCCGTCCATCGCGTGGTGGACGGCAGGGCCGTGACGGACGGCGGCTACGAACGGGTGGGCACGGCGACGGCCTGTTTCCGGCTGACGGACCGGGCCTTCACCCCGGGCACGCAGGTGCCCTTCCACGCGCGCTTCCTCCTGCCGGTGGGTGGCTTCACCGCGTCGGGGGTGTGCACGCTGGTGAGCAACGACCAGCCCCAGGCGGGCGTGGTGCTCGCCGGCGGCGCGCTCAAGCTGGTGGAGGTACCGCCGGGCTTCGTGGGCGGCGTGCTGTCCAACCTGAGTGTGTTCAACCCGCTCAGGCTGCCCGGCTTCGCCACCGGCTCGTACTACACGCTGTACACCTTCCGGACCCCCAACCCCTGAGCGGCGAGCCGGCCCCTCCCGGCACCCCGGGGGGCGCGGGAATGTCGGGGTTGCCTGGGAGAATGCGTCCCTGGGCGTCCGATGGCATCGCGAGGGGGACGCATGGAAGGCAGGTGGAATCCACTCTACGAGTCGCTCGGCTACCGTCCGCCAGCGGGCGCGAAGGCCGCGCCGCCCGCGAATGAAGCCGAGGCTCCGGCGAAGCGGCGGGCGGACTCCGTTTCCCTGGTGGACACGGACCTGCCCATCCTGGGGCCGGAGGAGCTGGAGGCGCTCAAGGCGGCCTTCCTGCGGGAGCCGGAGGACGTGCTGCGCTGGACGGAGAGCGGCCTGGGCGCGAGGGTCACGGTGGGCGCGTTCGTGGAGGTGCTACACGAGCTCGAGCTGCTCTTCACGGACCCGGGCCAACTGGAGGAGCGCCTGGACGCGGCCGGGCGGCACGGCCGGCAGGGCGCGGGAGGGCTGCCCGCGGACTTCACCTTCCCGCTGAGGACGGAGGAGATCCCCATCGACCCCACGCGCACGCGCTTCGAGCCGGGGGCGGACCTGCGCGGGTGGCTGTTGTTCGGCGGCCCGGTGTGGCTGGAGCAGGGCGCGGCGGCGCGGCAGGCCCCGTTCCGCTGGCACTTCGGGGCGAAGAGCCGCTTCGTGTACCCGCTGCGGGAGCCGGAGCGGGGGCACCCGGTGGAGGTGGCGCTCTTCGCGGACTTCGGCACGGGCGAGTACGCCTCGCGATACCTCGCCCGGCAGCTGGTGATGCGGGGCGAGCGCCTGGACTGCGCGGTGCACCTGGGCGGCGTCTTCTACGCGGGCCGCCAGGGAGAGTTCGACGCGCACGTGGCACGCCCCCTGGAGCCGCTGCTCGCGACGACGACGTTGCTGACGCTGAACGCGGCGCCGGAGATGCGCTCGGGAGCGGGGGCCTACTTCCGCTACCTGGATGAGCGGCGGGGCGCCGGCCCCCGTCACCCTCAAGAGGGAAGCTACTTCTGCCTGACCGCGGAGCGCTTCCAGCTCATCGGCCTGGACACCGCCTGGTTCGAGGAGGGCCGCCACCGCGAGCCCGCGCTCCTGCAGTGGTTGGAGCAGCGCTTGTCGGAGGGCCGCAGGCGAGGCGCGATGAACATCCTGCTGAGCCACGCGGCGCCCTACGGGCCAGAGGACCCGGTCCGGCTGGCTCCGCTCGTGTCGGAGGACCTGAAGGCCCTGGTGGTGGGGCGCGAATGGGTGGACCTCTGGTGCTGGGGCGGCGCCCGAGGGGGCGCGCTATATGACCGGGCCCCGGGCCTGCCCTTCCTTGGCGCGAGCCTGGGCCACGGAGGC
This sequence comes from Corallococcus silvisoli, assembly GCF_009909145.1. Taxonomy (NCBI): domain Bacteria; kingdom Pseudomonadati; phylum Myxococcota; class Myxococcia; order Myxococcales; family Myxococcaceae; genus Corallococcus; species Corallococcus silvisoli. Next base: position 3,191 of record NZ_JAAAPJ010000015.1, on the reverse strand, counting down.
TTCCCCTACGCCCGGCAGGACGCGCCGGAGCACCCGGTGGCGCCGGTGCGCTTCTTCGAGTCCCGGCCGCGCTTCCCGGAGTGGACGGGCGTGCGCCAGGACCGAGGCAATCACGGTCACGCCACGCTGTGGCTGCACGCGGATGGCACGGCGTCGCTGCGCTACACGGACTGGATGGGCGAGGTGCGCTGCGAGGCCACCCTGGCACGTCAGGGTGCCCGTGGCCCCGTGATGTTGAGGCAGCTCGACCTGGGCGGGTGAGCGTCAGGGGCCCTGGATGCCGCGCTCGCGCATGTACTTGCGCAGGCCCGCGGCGCCCTGGGCGCGCACCTTGTTGTGCAGCAGCGGCGTCCACCCGAGCACCAGTCCCACGGGCCCCAGCGCCTGCCGCGACCACGTCCAGAAGGGGAACCGGTCGTGGTGGCGGATGATCTTGCCGTCGGCGAACTCGAAGGACGCGTCGATGCGGTTGAGCACCTTCCGGCCCGTCTGGCTGAAGGTGTAGCGCGCATCCCAGTGCGCGCGGCCGGCGCGGTCGTCGGCCTGGACGTCGCTGAAGGTGAGCTCCAGGTCGCGGCCGCGCTCCAGCAGCATGCGCCACATGGAGGTGGCGCCCGCGTAGCGCAGTCCCTGGAACACCTCGTCGTTGAACTCCACGTCCGGGTGGTAGCAGGCGGCCATGCCGTCCGCGTCGCGCCGCTGGAAGGCCGAATAGAAGTCGGTGATGAGCTGGGAGTGCGGGTGCATCCCGCCCGTCTAGCAGAACCGCCGGGCGCCGCGCTCGAGGCCCGGAGGCCGTCCGCCGCCGGACCGGGACTGGCCGGAAGTGCTCAGCAACGGGGGGGACGCGTGGCAAAGTACGGGCGCATGGCTCGCGACATCGTCATCTGGCCCCACAAGGTTCTCACCACGACCACCCAGCCCGTGACCGACTTTGGCCCGGCGCTCGAAACGCTCCTCCAGGAGATGGCGGCGTCCATGGCGGAGGCCAAGGGCATCGGCATCGCCGCCAACCAGGTCGGCGTGCCCCTGCGGGTGGCCATCGTCGGCAGGGAGGACGGCACCCAGTTCGAAATCGTGAACCCCCAGCTGCTATCCAAGGAGGGGAGCGTGAAGCTGGAGGAGGGCTGCCTGTCCGTGCCGGACGTGTGGGAGAAGTGCCCCCGCGTCGAGCGCGTGAAGGTCCGCTACCAGGACAGGACGGCCCAGTGGCACGAACTGGAGGCGGAAGGGCGGCTCGCGCACGTCCTCCAGCACGAAATCGACCACCTGGATGGCCACGTCTTCGTGGACCACCTCTCCAGCCTGAAGCGGACGCTCATCCTGGACCGCATGCGCAAGCTGCAGAAGTCGCTCGCGCGCCGGAAGGACGAGGCGCCGGAATCAGGCCCGGAGGGGAAGGGCTCGAAGCGCTCCTAGCTGGACGGCGGTGGAGAGGGGCGCGCTACGCTCGAGCGCATGGCGCCGCCCCCCGTCCCACGCCTGGTCCAGGCCTTCCGAGCGCAGTACCGGGCCCGGGCCATCGGACCGGGCTACAGGGGGTGGGCCCACTTCGCCTTCACCAGCCTCGTCTGTCTCGGGGGAGTCTCCCTGGCCCTGAGCCGGGTGGAGGCCCCCCACCTCTGGGAGCTGCTGGGGGTCCCCGTGGCGGTCGTGTTCGCGAACACGGTCGAATTCCTGGGCCACCGGGGCCCGATGCACCACCGGAGACGGGGGTTGGGCCTCCTCTTCGAGCGCCACACCGCCCAGCACCACCGCTTCTTCACCCACGAAGCGATGGCCTACGAGTCCAGCCGGGACTTCAAGATGGTGCTCTTCCCGCCCGTGCTGCTCCTCTTCTTCCTGGGCGCTGTCGCCGCGCCGCTGGGAGCGCTCTGCTTCCTGCTGATCTCCGCCAACGCGGGCTGGCTCTTCGGGGCCACGGCGCTGGGGTACTACCTCGCGTACGAGTGGGTGCACTTCGCCACGCACCTGCCAGGCGACCATTGGAGCGCAAAGCTGCCTGGCATCCCGTTTCTCCGGAGGCACCACCAGGTCCATCACGACCCGAGCCGGATGGGCCGCCACAACTTCAACATCACGTTTCCCCTCGGAGACGGGCTCTTTGGGACGCGCTGGCGAGGAGCCCCCCTGACGAAGCGCCGCCCCGCCGAGTGAGGGGCAGGCGGCACGCCGAGGGAGATAAGGCGGAAAGAAGAAGGCGGGAGACAGGGGTTCACACCTGGGGACGGCGTGCGCATATCCCCGGCGGTGCCGAAGGAATGATCAGGCCCGGATCATTCAAGGTTTGACGGCACGGAACCGAAGCGTTAGACAGTGGACCCCCCGCGCAACGGACCGGCGCCTCACGGCTTCGGAACGAGCGCACGGGGATGAAGCAAAAAGGGTCGAAGCAGGTGGTGACCCTGAACGCGGCGAAGTGAAGGCCGTGTCCCGCCCAAGATGGATCCGAAGGCAGCAGGTCGGACAGCTGCGCGGGAAGCAGCATGAATCGACATCGATCACAGCGGGCGTTGATGGTGTAGGTGTGGGTTGCCGCCTCATGGGAGGCGGAGCAGGTGGCGGTGTTGGACGGGAATGGGAAGCAACGGCAGGGCGGTTGACAGTAGACGCGGCGGTGGTAGAAGCCGCGCCCCTCGACGGAAGCGGGCAGCAAACGCGGACGCCGATCAGCAGCACGAGCCAAGCCGAAAGGGTTGACTCAGAAGGCGGCGGTGGTAGAAGCCGCGCCCCTCGCTTCGAAGCCCGCGCACTGGCGCGGAAGGTACTTCGAGGAGAGGTGTAGCTCCGACAAGAAAATAGGGCAGTCAACAAGCAAGTTGACGGCGGAAGCGGCGAAGAGGTAAAAGCCGCGCCCCACCGAAGAAGTCCGGAAGGCAGCACTCGGACGAAATGCGGTGAGGAAAGCTGACAACAAGCGGTTGACCGGGATGCTGGCGAAGAAGTAGAAGCCGCTCCCCTTCGAGAAACCGGCGGAAGTCACTGGACGGCGCCGGGGAAACGAAGAAGCCCGCAGGACGCAAAAGCAGAAGTTGACGGCGGATGCGGACTGAAATAGAAGCTGCAACCCCGCCGGTCGGAAAGAAGCTGGCAAGCGGGACGAAGCAACGGTAACAAAAGTCGCGAAGCAGGACAAGCGGCTCGGTCTTTGAAAACCAAATAGCAAGCCCAAGAAGTAATGGATTGCGGAA